>JAUVSA010000086.1 GCA_030597345.1 Bacillota bacterium | reverse complement strand
TCGGGATGGAGGCCGCCCTGCATGAGGATCTGCGTGGCGCCGAGGGAGACAGCTTCCTCGATCTTGTCGAGGATCGCGGCGCGGGTGAGAACGTACCCGTCGGGATGGCCCGGTGGTCGGAAGAAGGCGCAGAACCGGCAGCCGGACACGCAGATGTTCGTGTAGTTGATGTTACGGTCGATGACGAAGGTGCGCGCGGGCCCGGGGTGCAACCGGCGGCAGCTCAGGTCCGCGGCCGCTCCAACGGCGGCGAGGGGAGCGCGCAAAAGGGCCAGCGACTCCTCTGCGCTCAGGCGCTGCCTCTCTGCAGCTCGCTCAAGAGTCTTCTTCCACGGCGAATCGCACTGGTCCGACATCGGCGATGAGTCCTTGCTCGGCGGCCAGCTGGCGGAAGCGCTCCAGTCCCTGGCGCGCCTGTGAGTCTAGGTCATAGTGCATACGGTCGCGCAGATAAGTCAAACACACGTCCGGGTCCAGCCCAAGGCGGTTTGACTCTTCGGTGACGATTCGATGGAGCTGGGCGAGGCCCTTCTTTTTCGCCTCCGAGACCAGCGAGTTGAGCGCCGCGCAGTCGGCGCCGGGCCGCGCTGCCCAGAGCGCGAAGACGAAGGGCAGGCCGGTGAGGCTGACCCACTCGGCTCCGAGGTCGGTGACGAGCAGGCCGGAGCCGTCGGCCTGCATGCAGGGGTCACCGATAAGCAGCGCGGCGTCGGCCCGGCTCAGCATTTTCTCCAGGTCTGGCTCCATCTGGACGAAGACAGGGTCGCTGGCGTGGGCGTGGAGGATGATGCGAGTGAGGGCCGCGGCAGTGTGAGAGCTGGCATCGAGAGCGACAATGGCGGCTTGGCGAAGCGGGATGTGAGAGAAGAGCTTGACGCTGAGGGCCGGACCGCGGCTGGCTATGCAGGCGGAGGGCAAAACGCGCAGCTCGGTGTGCGCGAACACATCGAAGGCAGGCACGATGGCGGCATCGACCGCCCCTTGCTGGAGCAGGCCCAACAGCCGCGACGGCGTCTCATCCACCCATCGTGCCCTGCCCGACTCCGCCAGCCCATAGCGGAACGGGGCCGCGTTCAGATATCTGACCAGCCCGATGGAGTACTGGCTCACGATGTCTCGGTCAGATGGGCGGGACGATAGAGAGTGTCCCGTTCGACTGGAGTGCGGCCGGCGCCGCGGATGAGCTGTGTGATCTCGTTGGTCGTCAGGGCCTCCGGGGTTTCCGCGCCCGCCGCGTGGGTGATCCGCTCCTCCGCGACTGTGCCGTCTACATCGTCGGCGCCGAAGCTCAGCGCGACCTGGGCCAGCCTCAGGCCGATCATAATCCAGAAGACCTTGATGTGGGGGATGTTGTCGAGCATCAGCCGGCTCACGGCGAGAATCCGCAGCTTCTCGAGGGCGGTGGGTCCCGGGATGTTCCCTTCGAGGGCGGTGTGAGCGGGATGGAACGCAAGCGGTATAAAGGCGAGGAATCCCCCGGAGTCATCCTGAAGAGAGCGAAGCCGGAGCAGGTGGTCGATCACTTCTTCATCGCGCTCGATATGCCCATATAGCAGCGTGCAGTTGCTCCGAATACCCAGCGAATGGGCCGTCCGCATCACCTCGAGCCACTCCTCGGACGACAGCTTGTCGGGACAGAGTTCCTGGCGGACACGGTATGAGAAAACTTCGGCCCCACCGCCGGGAAGAGAACCGAGGCCGGCGTCGCGCAGGCGCGCGAGACACTCGCGGACCGATATCCCCTCGCGCCCGGCGATGTGCGCAATCTCGACCGCGGTGAGGGCCTGAAGATGAGCTTCGGGGAAGCAGCGGCGGAACTCAGAGAGCAGCTCCACGTAGTAGTTCAGCTCCAGCGTGGGATGGCAGCCCCCTACGATGTGGAACTCGCTGACTCGGCCGGCGCGGAATGACTCCGCCTTCGCGAGGCATTCCGCTACGGAAAACAGGTATGCTCCTGGCTCACCTTCGCCGCGGGAGAAGGCACAGAACCGGCAGCGGTTGACGCAGACATTGGTGTAGTTGATGTGCCTGTTGATGATGTAGTAAGTGCTATCGCCGTGGAGCCGATCCCGCACGAGGTCGGCAAGCGCCCCGACGGCCGCCAGATGAGGAGTGCGTATCAGACGCAGGCCATCGTCGGCCGAGAGGCGCTCCCCCGAGGCCACCTTCGCGGCCACCGCATCAAGGCTCGCTTGCTGGAACGACACAACCTTCATATGCGGATCCTGCCGCTAATGAGGATAACATCCGCGGCCGCGAAGAGGAAGAAGATGACGCTGAACACTCCGTTTGCGAAGAAGGAGGCGGTCTCCACGCGGCTGAGGTCGTCGGGCCGGATCATGCGGTGTTCCCAGAAGAGGACCGGGACGAGCAGCACGACGCCAAGCAGGTAGAGCCAGCCAAGATCGGCGAAATGGCCGAAGAGCACGAGCAGCCACACGGTGGCGACGTGATTGAAGGCGGCCACCAGGAGCGCCCTGCGAGCACCCCACCGGGCCGGGAGCGAGAAGAGCCCGTGCTTCCGGTCGAAGGCGATGTCCTGGCAGGAGTAGATGATGTCGAATCCGGCCGTCCAAAGAGCCACCGCCGCGCCGAGGATCACGGGCGCCAGGGAAATCTGTCCCCGCACGGCGATCCACGCGCCTACCGGGGCCAGGCCCAGGCAAAAGCCCAATATCCAGTGAGTGCCTATCGTAAAGCGCTTGGTATATGAGTAGCCCAGGAGGGCGGCGAGGGCAAAAGGTGAGAGCAGGAGGCAGAGGTGGTTGAGCATCGCGGCGGCCAGGAAGTAGGCCGCGGCGGCGACGATGAGCACGATCCAGAGGGCGCGCGGACTGAGTTGGCCCGTGACTAGGGCCCGGTCGGCCGTGCGCGGATTCTTACGGTCATAGTCCAGGTCGGCGATGCGGTTGAACGCCATGGCCGCGGTTCGCGCGCCTACCATGGCCACCAGTATCCAGCCCAGCGTGGGAATCCGAGGCCAGCCATAGGAGGCGACGACGGCGGAGGTGAAGGCGAAGGGCAGCGCGAAGACGGTGTGTTCGAAGCGGATCGCCTTCAGCAGAATGAAGGCCTTGCGGACCATGACCATGGGTCAGGTATAGCGGCCTAGCCGCCACCCCTCCTCCAGCATCGCGAGGTAGTTCGCCACGGGTATGTAGTTGGCTATCGAGTTGCCTGAGCCCAGCGCGTATCCGCCGCCCGGCATACACACTTCCAATACCTCCCGCGTGCGGGATCGCACTTGCTCGGGCGTGCTTCGGACCAGGAAGTCCAGGTCCAGGCCGCCCAAAATGGCAATACGGCCGCCCCACTTTTTCTTGGCCTCGGTGACCGGGGTGATGATGTCCTCGAAGCTGTGTTTGGCGTCAATGCCCACGTAGTCGATGAGGTCATCCATCACGGCCTCGAGGTTGCCGCAGGCGTGGAGGAGGAGGGGCTTCCCGTGTGCATGCACGGCCTTCACGACGCGGCGCTGCCAGGGGAAGACGTACTTGCGCATTGCCTCCGGCGAGATCATGGTCTGGGTCTTGAAGCCCATGTCGTCGCCCAGAAACACCGCGCCGACGGCTTGGTGTTCGGCCATGCGGCCGAAGGCTTCGACCAGCGTCTCGCCCACGCGGTCGAACACGGCCTGCAACAGATCGGGCTGATCGGCCATCGCGTAGCTCATCGGCCCGTAGCCCATCAGCCACATAACATTCTCCAGCACGCCCCCTGGGCCGATAGGTATCAGTCCCATGCCGTCGAGCCGAGCTGCCGCCGCGTATTCGATGGGGAGGTAGTGCTCATCTTTCGGCAGGGGCCAGGGGTAGCGCTCAAAGTCCTCCCAGGTCTGAACGGCGCCGTCGCTTTCCTGTACCCAGCTCCTCTGGCCCCTGGAGAGCGGGGCCGTATCCTCGGCGGCGACGGTGTGGTAGGGGAACCCGAAACCGGCGCTCGCCGGCACATAGTCATAGCCGAGCCGAAAGTAGAGGTCGGCGATCTCCTGCCAGCGCCGCGCGGGGTCGGCCGAGAAGGGAGCTTCCCGCAGGGACACCATGATCTCGTCGTCCAGGAACAACTCGATGAAGGGCACGCGGTCGGGCTGTTTGCGAGCAAAGACGGTCTTCAGGCGATCGAAGTTCGGATCGGGCTTCAAGTCGGGGTAAGGCATCCGGGTGTCCTATCCTCCCCAACGTCCGGGGTGGTCGAGTCGCAGCCCCACTTGATCGAGCACGCGCGCCACGAAGTAATCGGCGAGCTGCTCGATCGTCTGCGGGCCCGAGTAGAAGGGCGGAGCCGCGGGCATGATGACGGCGCCGGCTTCCGATAGCCGAGATAGATTGCGCAGGTCGATGAGCGAGAGCGGCGATTCGCGCACCACTAGAACGAGAGGCCGGCGTTCTTTGAGGCAAACCGCGGCGGCGCGGGTCACAACTGTGTCTCCCAGTCCGGAGGCGATGCGGCCCGTCGTCCCCACGGAACAGGGAACGACGATCATGGCATCCGGGGCGGCGGAGCCGCTGGCGTATCGGCAGGAGAGATCGTTGGGATGATAGAGGCGCACCCGGGCCATCACGTTGGGGGGCGGCCCGGTGATCTCGAGGGCCTCGAAGTCCACCGCCCACCCGATTTCGTGTGCGGCGATCTCCGCCCCCTGCGGAGTCAGCACAAGGCCGATGCGTTCCACCTGGGAGGCGGCGGCGCGGAGCAATCGGTCGGCATAGATGGCTCCGCTGGCGCCGGTCACGCACACGAGGAGGTTTCTTACCCCGCTCATGTTCTCCCCTCCAGTCCAAGTTGCGCCCACAGCGCGTCCACGCGCGCCCTCACCTCCCCGTCCATTTCGATGGCCGCCGGCCAGGGCCTCGAAAAACCTTCTTCCGGCCACTTCCGCGTGGCGTCGATGCCCATCTTCGATCCCAGTCCGGGCAGCCGCGAGGCGTGATCGAGAATGTCCACCGGGCCGCGCACGAAGCAGATATCGCGCTCGGGATCGATGTTGTTGCCGATCCGCCAGATCACCTCCGACAGGTTCTGGACATCCACCTCCTCGTCCACCACCGCTATTATCTTAGTGAACATCATCTGCCCGAGGCCCCAGAGTGCGTGCATGACCTTGTAGGCGTGACCGGGGTACCGCTTGCGAATGCGCACCAGGGCCAGGTTGTGAAAGATCCCCTCTACGGGCAAGTTGATGTCGATGATCTCGGGCAGTTGCATTCGCAGCAGAGGGAGGAATATGCGCTCTGTCGCTTTGCCTAGGAAGCAGTCCTCTTTGGGGGGCCGCCCTACGACGGTGGCGGGATACACCGGCTGGTCCCGCCGCGTGAGCGCGGTGAGCCGGAATACGGGGAAGTCATCGGCCGGGGAATAGTAGCCTGTGTGATCTCCAAAGGGACCCTCGCGCCTGCGCTCTCCTGGCTCGACATAGCCCTCGAGCACAAACTCCGCGTCGGCCGGCGCCTCCAGTTCCACCGTGCGGCAGGGAACCATGTCCACTGCCCGCTGCCGCAGGAACCCCGCGAAGAGCATTTCGTCGAACTCCTCGGGCAGGGGCGCGGTGGCCGCGTAGATGACCGCGGGGTCACAGCCGAGCGCAACCGCGACGGGCATCCGAGACCCCATTTCCTCATGGCGTCGATAGTGCTCCGCGCCGACCTTGTGAGGGTGCCAGTGCATCCCCGTCGTCCGCGCGTCGTAGATCTGCATCCGGTACATGCCGACATTTCGCTGACCGGTTTCAGGATGTCTCGTTATCACGATTGGAAGAGTGAGGAAGCGGCCGCCGTCCCCGGGCCAGCACTTGAGGGCCGGGAGGTCGAGCAATGAGGGATCTTCCGCCACGACTTCTTGGCAGGGCCCGTCCCCCACGCTTCGCGGTGCCCAGGATGCCATCTCTGCGAGGCGGGGCAGGGCGCGCAGCTTGTCCAGGAGAGAGGTCGGTGGCTGTGTCCGCAGCAAGTCCTCCAACCGGCGCCCAATGTCGTCAAGCTCCTCGACCCCCAAGGCGAAAGCCATGCGCTCGAGAGTCCCGAACAGATTCATGAGCACCGGCCAGCGGTGTCCGCGGGGCTTCTCGAAGCGAAGCGCGGGTCCCCCGGCGCGCAGGACCCGGTCGGCGATCTCGGTCATCTCCAGCTCGGGATCGACCTCCACGCCGATGCTGTGCAGTTCGCCCCGCTGTTCGAGCGCGGCCGCGTAGTCCTGGATTCCGTCGAAGGTCATTGGCATGTAGCGCCGCCCCATCCCCGTAAGGACATTCTGGTAGTGCTCTAGTTTCCCCTGCCCTGTCGTGGGCGATGTGCGTGTTCCTCAGACAGCGCGCCGAGGATATGCCCACTATGCAACAGAGCGTTACTTGTGGGGTCACAGTCCACAGCGGTTCGCCGGCCTCTGAGGGGGAACGGGACAGAGGGACGGAGAACTCCGGTGTCGCAGGGAGGCCGCGGCCGACGGGAGGGGGAGGGCGGCGCGCCACTGCGGACAGTGACCGGATAGGCGGGCGGGGCCGCTGTCGGCGGTCGGCCGCGCAGCGGTGGCCGGCTTAGACGCCGAGGGCCGAGAAGGAGTGCGGAGCATATCATGAAGGAGAACGCGGCGGACCCCCGGCTGGCGGTAGCGATAGCGGGAGTCACCTTCAAGACCCCGTTCTTCTTGGCCTCGGGACCGACGACACATTCCGCGGATCAGTTGGAGCGCGCCTGTGAAGAGGGCTGGTCGGGCGCTTCCATTAAGCTGAGCTTCGATCCGAGCCCCTATATCAACCTGGAGCCGCGTTACGCCTACTTCGAGCCCCAGGGGCTTCTCACGTTCACGGCCGAGAAGCGACTCACCTTCGAGCAGGCGATGGAGCTGGTGGAGCAGTCGCTTGCGAGGGTGGACGACGACTTCGTGATCATGGCCAACTACTCCTACGCGGGGGATCGGGGTCTGGATGGCTGGGTCAACATGGCTCGGGGGTTCGAGCAGGCGGGCGCGCACATCCTCGAGGTGAACCTCGGTTGTCCCAACATGTCGTTCAACGTAGCACTCACGGGCGGAGCTGGCGAGGGCGGGCAGAAGAGCGGGGCCTCCGGCGGGATGCGCCCCGAGGAAACACGAGAGATCGTCGTCGCCACCGTGGAGGCGGTGTCGATTCCCGTGTTCGTCAAGCTCAGCCCGGAGGGAGGCCGCCTGGGGGAAGTAGCAGAGGCCGCTTACCGGGCCGGCGCGGTCGCCGTTGGGTCCAATGCCAATCGTTTGGCGTTTGCACCGATCGACATCTGGAATCCAAAGCAATCGGTCATTCATCTCCAGCAGCAGATATCGCTCACGTGTACGTCCGGGCCCTGGGCCAAACCACTCGCGCTGCGGGACATTTTCGAGATCCGCAAGCGCAGCGGCCCTGAGGTCGCCACCGCGGCCACCGGAGGGGTGACAACCTGGCAGGACGCGGTGGAGATGGCCTTCTTCGGCGCCGACCTGGTGGGGGTATGCACCGCTGTGTTGACCCACGGCTACGGCATCGTTCACGATCTGACTGAGGGTGTGCTTCAGTACATGGATCGCATGGGATTCGAGAGCTGGCGTGCGATGCGCGACCTACTCGTCAACGAGGTAACTTCATCCGAGAGGCTGACAGTTTACCCCGGGCACGCGCGGATAAAGGACCCTCAACTCTCGGCTCCCTGTAAGTTCGCCTGCCCGGGCCAGGTGCCCGCGCAAGGATATGTGCGCAAGGTGGCGGAGCGCGACTTCAGGGAGGCCTATCGGCTGGTTACTTCTCGGGATCCACTTCAGTCCGTGTGCGGCTACATCTGCTCGCATCCGTGCGAGCAAGTATGCATTCGGGGCGACATCGATGAACCCATCCGAATTCGCGACATCAAGCGATTCGTGCTGGAGTACGCGGCAGCGCGAGGGTGGAAGCCCGAAGTTGACCGCCTGCCGTCATCGGGCAAGAGAGCGGCCGTCGTCGGGTCCGGGCCGGCCGGTCTCACCTGTGCCTGGGAGCTGGCCCGCGCCGGGCATCAGGTGACGGTGTTCGAGGCGGAGAAGAAGCCAGGAGGAATGCTCCGGTACGGCGTTCCTGCCTTTCGTCTTCCCCGAGAAGTGCTGGAGAACGAGATCGCTGGGGTGAAGTCTCTGGGGGTGAAGATCCGCTGCAACAAGCGCCTCGGTAAGGATCTCACGCTGGCCAGTCTTCGGGAGGAGGGATTCGACGCGATCTTCTTGGGAAACGGCTGCCAAGCTGGAAGGCGCTTGAATGTGCCGGGGGAACGCGCGCGGGGAATGGTGTCCGCGGTGGATTTCCTGCACAAGCTCCACAAGGGCCAGAAGATCCAGCTCGGGGAACGGGTGGCGGTGGTCGGCGGCGGATTCAGTGCAGTTGACGCAGCGCGCGCGGCAGTCCGTCTCGGCGCGAAGGAAGTG
>JAUVSA010000180.1 GCA_030597345.1 Bacillota bacterium | reverse complement strand
TCGAGCAGCCCGGCGCCGAGGTACGGATGGCCGCCGGTATGGGCGGAGACGGCCATTGCTTCGAAGGCCTTTTCGAAGCCGGCCTGATATCCCGGGAGCTTGGCGCTGGTGTAGTCAGAGGGAACAGCCACAGTCACGCGGCCTGCGAAGCGGCGGCGAAAGAGCTCTACGCAGCCAATGTCCTGAACCATGGACTCGGGGGAGCAGAAGGTAACGTTGGCGGTGGGCATGTCGACGGCGCCCGAAAGGATGGACCCCGAGGAGAGTTCGAGGTCGGGGGCGAGCGCGGTCGCAGCCGCCCAGCCGGCGAGGATCTCGGCCGCGCCGAGGACGATTGCGCCAGCGCGGGTCACGGGGGCGGAAACGCCGCTGACGGGTTGGGTGCCTACGCCGCAAGGCAGCCCGCGGTGCACCATGCCTGCCATGTAATCGCAGGCGCGCCGGTCCATGCGTAACGGCGAAACCATGAAGATGCCGCCGGTCAAGAAGCGGCAGGAATTCCCTGCGTAGATTTCACCGATCTCTTCGAGATAGGGGAACTGCTCGGCGAAGTGTGGGTAGGTGCTCCCCGGGCGAGAGGTGTGTTCGAGGAGCACGGCCAGCGCCTCCAGCGGCTCCACCGGGGGCGGCTCCTCGTGCATGAGCAGCACTTGGTCCACGGAGCGACGCTCGTCAAGGACCTCGCCGAATTGCACCATGTGCACCAGATCCTGTCGGTTCCCGGCGCGGCGCTCTCCCCGCTCGTGGTCATAGTAGAACTGCGCGACCTGGTTCTGGATGCCGGGCAGTGGGCCATCGACCGGCCCCGGCTCGCGGCGGGTGGCTGGTGGCCCCTCCGGTCCAGCGCGGCGCCGTTGGCGCTCGATGATCGCCTCGATCATGCGTCGCGGCAGGCGGGCACGCTGGCTGGCCCGGTCTACCGTTGCACCGGCCGCTTCCAGCGCCTCCAGGACGCCCTCGGATTGGTACATCACCCCCGCGCGCTCCAGCACGGTCAGTGCCGCATCCGCGAGCTGGTCGAGGTCAGAATCACTCAGGATGTTGATGCACATTTCGGTCACGAGATAACCTCCAGGGCGTTTCGCCGGAGAAGTCACACAGAGGCGGAGATTCTGCGTTGAGCGCGTGCTCTCCTGGGATCACGGGGGGCCCTCGACGCGCGTCGTCAGCCCGGTGGAGTGAACAGGTCCAGATTCCGACTTCCTCGCCCAATCCCGGCGGGCCCACGCTGAAGCGGCCGACACAGCCGTTTCCACCTTGTCGCTGCAGCTACTTCTGGATTGCGTGTTCTCGCCGGCTGAATCACGTGGGCCTGCGCCAGCTTACGCCTTGCTCTTCGAGTTCCTTGCGGGCGGCGGCCAGCACTGCTTCGGCCTCTTTCTCGACGTCGTCCGGCAGTGGTTCGGGCTGGTGCTCCGCCAGCAGCCGCTCCTTCTCCTCCCGGCAGCGCTGCGCCATGGTCTTGGAGCCACCGATCACCCATGCGTCGTAGAACTCGCGATCGAGCAGACGCGGGAACCACAGTTCCTGGCGGAAGTTGAGGGCGGTGTGCTCCTGGTCCATGAACGTTCCACCGGGACCGACTTCCTCTATCACGTCCAGCCCAAGCAGCTCATCCTCGAATCGAATGCCTCGCATGATGCGCTCGACGTACCCGATCAGCTCGTGCTGCATCACCAGCATGTCGAGCGATGAGGCCTGGTCCATTCCGCAGATGCCGAGATGCCCGAAGATATCGGCCCCCGCTAGTGCGCCGCAGATCAGCGTTACTCCAGCCTCCATCCCAGCCTGCGCGTCCGGCGCCTTGCTGTCGGTGAGACCGACGTTGATATACACCGGCAGCCCGTAGTGCTTCCCCATCTGGGTCATGGCGACGGCCATCAAAGCCTGCTCCGGGCCGGCGAAAATCATCTGCGTAGTCCGCATGTCAAAGGCGTGTGGGATGCCGCCATAGCAGACGGCCACTCCAGGGTTGATGAGCTGTGTGATGCATATGCCCGCGAGAATCTCGGCGTTCTCCTGCGCCAAAGTGCCCGCGAGGGTGCCGGGTGCCGACATTCCAGTTTGCGCCATGGGGCCGATAGGCACCGGCAGGTTCAGTCGCGCGGTGGCATAGAGGGCATCGACCCCGTCGAACGGGAAGCGGAGCGGACTTATGGGCTCGAGGAAGGGATACGTGAGTGGGTAAAGGCGCGCCTCTTCTTCGCTGCCCGCCACCGCAATCAAGAGATCCACGATGAACCGCGACACGGTGCGGTTGTGGAACCACAGCCCGATAGGTTTGGTGGTGTTGCGGATCAGTTCGGCCGCGACGGCCACGCCGCCGTATTCCGGCGAGAGCTCGTGGGGGTCGCACATGGCGCCTGCGATGGTGAGATCGGGCAGCGCGTCCGCGAGGCGTGCCGCGGTGGCGGCGTCGGCGAGGGTAGTGTACCGGCGCTCCCCCGTTTCGTCGTCGATCCAGAGCGCCTCCCCGGCAATGGAGTTGTAGTTCCGGCGTCCTTTCCCAAAGACGGCCTGCTTGCTCCGATCCCGGCCGTAGATGGTGAAGGACTTGCCGGCTTGCTCGAGGCAGCGCTCCACCAGGGTCTCAGGTATCTGAACGCGCTCGTTGTCTTCGTCCACGGAGGCCCCGGCCTCGCGGAAGCGCGCACACACCTCCGAGTGGGGCACGTGTACGCCGACCTTCCGGAGAATGTGAAGCGACGCGTCGTGGAGCCGTTGAATCTGCCGATCCGTCAGCACAGCAAATCTCATGAGGTTCTCCTCGAACTCCTGCCTCTTTGCGGCGCCTCCCTAGAGCGCATTTCATAACCCTCACTCGCCTAGCTGTCAGTTAGAGACGCCGGCATGAAATGCGCCTGCTGGAGCCTGGCAGCTTCTACTGATGCTGCTCGGCGAACTGCGGGAGGTACTCAGCCTGGGCGACCAGCAGCTCGTCGGCGAGCTTCTCCGCGGTGTCCAGGTCGGCCACCGAGCCATCCAAGATGAGTGCCTGAACGAACTTCTGTCGACTGCCTTCGAGTGCGGCCTCGACAATTGTCTCCACCCAGGCGAATCTGGTTGCCAGTGTTCCGACGATGCCCGGGGGAAGGGGCGGCTGTGCGATGGCCTTCATCCCGCTGGCGGTTGCCGTGACGGGGCACTCGAGTATCGCTTCCGGCGGGAAGTTGGGCACCTGCCCCGTGTTGGGAACGTTGGCTGAGTACACCTTGCCGAGGTCGCGCCGGATGCTCTCGACGATCTCCGTTGCCTGTTCCTGCTCGCCCTCGCCCGCGTTCTTCTCGAAGTAATCCGGCTCCAGGGGCCTGTCGGAGAAGGCCTTCTCCCGCATCTCGGAGTAGATGCGGTCGCCCTCTCGGATGATCCCCTCGAAGCTCCAGTGCTCGGTCGCGGGCTGTTTCCCGCCTGGATGCCCATCGCGGAAAAGCCCGGGGAAGAACTCACCGACGTGGCCGTCCCCGACGGCGGGGAAGGCGCCGAAAATCTGAAAGAGCCGAGAACACAGGTGTCCGGGGGGATTGCCTGCGGCCAGGGCTTCATCAACACGCTCCCGGAGACGCGGCATGAGGTCCTCCCCACGGCTCCGCACCTCCGTGAACCAAGTCAGGTGGTTCATACCTACCGCCGTATAGTGGAACTCGGCCGGATCCACTCCGAGGAAAGCTGCCAGGTTCTTCCCAATGGACCAAACGCCGCTGCACAGGCCGACCATCTCGGCCTTGGTCTCCTTGCGAACGGCGCGGCATACAACACCCATCGGGTTGGCGTAGTTGAGGAACAGGGCGTCCGGGGCCAGCTCGACGACGTCGTTCGCTATCTCGACCATCGGTGGGACCATGCGGAGGGACCGCGAGGTCCCCCCGGGCATTACGGAATCGCCGACGGGTTGGTAGATTCCGTACTCGCGCGGTATGAAGACATCGCGCTCCCAGGCCCGCCTGCCGCCTACACCGACAGTCGTGATGACCACCGTTGCCCCCTTCAGCACCTCCCTGCGGTCCACCGACGCCGACAGCTTCAGCGGTGATCCCTTCGCCTCGATTATCTTCTTGCAGAGCCCCTCCGCCACTGCCAGCGCATCACTGTCCACATCGACAAGGCCCAGCTCACCCTCCCACCCGCGGTTGGCGACATCTGACACGAGCGCTCCTGTGAACATAGCGCTTCCCGCACCAATAAGAACGAGCTTCTCTTTCATCGGGTGACTCCTCCATCGAACTTGTTGCAGAACGCACGCCAACGGCCCGACCACTGTGGCCGGCGCAACCAGACCATTCATGCTATACTCAGCCAGAGAACAGATCAAGCTACGCGCTATGCAGGAAGCTGCGTGCAAGTTGTATATTCTGGTATTTCTGCCTGGACCTTCTACCGAGCCCTGCAAAGATGCGGACCCATGTGATTCGCGGGACAACGAGAACTGAACGGCATCAAGCCCCGGCTTTGCTGCCAGCCGAATGGCAGAGGCTGGGTGTGCGACTGTCAGATTCACAGCCGATACACGCGGCCCTCGTGAGCGCCCGGTCGGAAACCACGCCGGAATGGGACATGCACTATGGGGTCGAGCTCGGGCTGGTGATGTCGGGCCGCATGAGACGCTCATGGCGCTCGTGGCAGACGGAGCTGGGCCCCGGACAGGCTTGGTATTGCGGCATATGGGAGCGACACGGCTGGCAGGTTCTGGAGGCCCCCTGCGACCATTTGGTGCTGGTGATCTTGCCGGAGGTGCTGTTGGATCCAGGCTTGCCGGCGGCCCGGCAATGTGACT
>JAUVSA010000295.1 GCA_030597345.1 Bacillota bacterium | reverse complement strand
TGGCACTACAACCTCGGGGACGCCGCTCTGATAATGCAGGTGCTTCAGCAGTCGCCGCTGATCGAGCTGCTGACCAGTCACGTCCTGCCGATGAGCAAGATCCAGGAGGCATTCGAGCTGTGCGCCTCCCACGAGACGGCGAAGGTGATACTCAGGCCGTGGGAGTGACCGCGGGAGCGCCGACATCTGCGTCTGACGGGAGGATTGGCTCCGAGCACGCCTAGCCTAAGGAATCTCTTGCATTACAGTTGCGTGGTCGAAGCCGCAGGACGTCTCAGACGGCGTTCTGGGTGGAGACTTTCGCATTGTGCTTGCCACCATAAGGCAAGGTTCTCTATGGATGCCGCGCAGCAGGCGGCTCGCGCCTGCGCGATCTGCTGCTATCGCATGAGTCAGAACCAGAACAACAGTATGGTGCCCCCCGAGACCGAAGCAGTCAACCGCAGCGTGAGACGCGTCAGCAGCGCGCTGTCTCTACGCGACCGGTGGGACCACTTCCTGGCGCGGTGGGGCGTCAACCGCGGTGGCCATCGCGTGGCGCCGGGACTGTATGCGTTGGGAGAGGTCACGCCCGATTCCCCGGTCTTCGTGACCGCCAACTACACGCTCAGCTTCGACGCGCTGCGGTCCGCCCTGGCAGGCGTCGATGGCTATGTCCTGGTGCTGGACACGCAGGGCATCAACGTGTGGTGTGCGGCTGGGAAAGGGACGTTTGGGACGGAGGAGCTGGCGAGCAGGATTGAGGCCAGCGGACTCCGGGAGGTCGTCCGACATCGGGAGCTGATTCTGCCTCAGTTGGGAGCCCCGGGTGTCTCCGCGCACGAGGTGCAGCACCGCACGGGATTCCGCGTCGAGTACGGTCCCATCAGGGCGGCCGATCTTCCGGCCTACTTGCCCACCCGCGAAGCGACGCCCGAAATGCGCGGCGTGAGATTCGGGCTGCTCGACCGCGTGGTGTTGATACCGGTGGAGCTGGTGCACGTGCTGCTCCCGATGCTGGTCGGCGCAGGGGCGCTCTACCTGGCGGGCGGCGTACTGTTCGCCGTCGGCGCCGTGGCGGCGGTGCTGGGCGGGGTGGTGCTGTTTCCGATAGTGCTGCCGTGGGTGCCGACCAGTGAGTTCAGCAGCAAGGGATTCATTCTCGGGACAATCGTGGCGCTTCCATTCGCCACTGCGATATTCCGGGCGAAGGGGGAGGCCGCGCTGTGGCCGGGGTCAGCCTGGGGTCTGGCGTTTCTGCTGATGGCGGCGCCGGTGACCGCGTTTCTCGCGCTGAACTTCACGGGGTCTACCCCCTTCACGTCGAGGAGCGGGGTAAGGCGGGAGATACAGAGATACACTAGGGTGATGGCAGGAGCGTTCGGCGGTGGTATAATCGTACTGATCGTTCTGGTCGTGCTAGGGATAGTGAGAGGTGCATGATGTCAGTAGTCTCCTCAGCCAACACGTTGAAGTACAACGCGGAGCTGTGCGTCAACTGCGGCCTGTGCAGTGCAGTGTGCCCGCACGGGGTGTTCGCCCGGGGGGATGAAGCCGCCGAGGTGGTGCGCCCGGAGGCGTGCATGGAATGCGGGGCCTGTCAGCGGAACTGCCCCACCGGCGCCATCGCGGTGGAGAGCGGGGTGGGGTGCGCGTATGCGCTCATGTGGGGGGCGCTGACCGGCAAGAGCGAGGGCGGCTGCTGCGGCGGGGACGACGCGGCGTGCGGGTGAGGTAGCAAGAGAGGCCGTCACAGAGCGGTGTGGGTGTTGTATACGGCCTCGGCCTTTAGGAGACACCCACAAGAAGCCGTGTTATAATAGGGAGTGAGACTAGCCCGTCTATCGACGGGGCGGGCGGCGGAACTGC
Source organism: Bacillota bacterium (assembly GCA_030597345.1). Lineage (GTDB taxonomy): Bacteria > Armatimonadota > Hebobacteria > Hebobacterales > Hebobacteraceae > JAUVSA01. The sequence continues at coordinate 1,162 of JAUVSA010000295.1, read as the reverse complement.
CGGCAGCGGCCGGGGCAGGGCTGCAGCGGAACCCGCGGGTGCGCTATGTGGAAGCCGACCAGGTGCGCTATGCCATCGCGCAGACGCTTCCGTGGGGCGTAGACCACATCGATGCTGACCTGTCCTGGGCGACCACTCAGGGAGCTGGCATTAGCCTCGCCATTCTCGACACCGGCGGGGATGCCGATCACCCGGACCTCAACTACGCAGGGGGCGTCAACTTCGCGGGCTGGCTGCGGGACGGCAGCGCCGCGCCCCGATGGTGGGAGGACAAGAACGGCCACGGCACTTGGACGAGCGGCATCGCTGCCGCGCTCGACAATGATATCGGCGTCGTCGGGGTGGCCCCCGCCGTGTCCCTCTACGCGGTGAGAGTGCTCGGCCCCTCCGGAAGCGGGTATGACAGCGATATCGCGCAGGGGATCGACTGGGCCATCAGCAATGGCATAGACGTGATCTCCATGAGCCTCGGGGGGCCCGGCTATTCGGACGCGCTGGGCGAGGCGTGTCAGAGCGCCTGGGAGGCGGGCCTGGTGATCGTGGCCGCGGCAGGCAACGAGGGAGACGGCGACCCGGAAACTGATGAGGTTTCCTATCCGGCCGCATACCCGACGGTAATAGCCGTGGGCGCGACGACGCAAACCGACGGAGTTGCCTCCTTCAGCAACACCGGGGCGTTTCTCGAACTGGGAGCTCCCGGGGTCTCTATCTACTCCACGTATAAGGGCGGCGGATACGCAACCTACAGCGGCACTTCGGCTTCTTGTCCCCATGTCGCGGGCGCAGCGGCGCTGCTGCTGTCCGCGGAACCGACGCTCACCAACTCCCAGGCGCGGTCGCTGCTCGCAGACACCGCCCGGGACCTCGGCCCTGCGGGATGGGATCTTGGCTTCGGGTACGGCCTGGTAGACGCGGCTGCTGCAGTGGCAGCGGTCGCCTTTCCGCCCGAGTACGATGCTGCGGTGACGAACATCTCTGCCCCCGGTTCGGCCGCCATCGGCGACCCGGTGGATGTCTCCGTGGATGTGGCAAACAACGGGATGTATGGCGAGACCTTTGACGTTACTTTGACCGAGTCACCGGACGGCGAGGTGATCGGGTCAGAGAGCGTGACTCTGGCGGCCGGTGGCAGCGCGACGGTGGATTTCGTTTGGGACACCAC
>JAUVSA010000267.1 GCA_030597345.1 Bacillota bacterium | reverse complement strand
CGACTCTCCGACAACCCTCCCGCAAAGCCCGACCTCCCCGCCGTCGGTGTCTTTGCAGTTTGTGACCCGCGCGTGGACGAGGGCTCGCGCCGCCGCGCAGCTAACATCGTCGAGATGGTCGCCAACCGCGTCGCCGCCGGCCTCGCACCCCCCGGCGACGAGGATGCGCGCGTCGTCTACTCTCCGGTCCTGGTGGACGGCGAGCGCCAGGCCGACGCCGTCGCCCGCCAGTTCCGCGCCGAAGGCGTCCGCGTCCTCATCTGCGCCCCCGACACCTGGGCCTTCCCCCAGCTCGGCCTCATCTCGCTCCTCACCCAGTTCCCGCCCGACACCCCCATCAACCTCACCTGCGGCAACAGCGGACCCAAGCCCGGGGTCGTCTTCACCCATGCCGCCGGCGGCGCCATCTCCCAGTACGGCCGCCTCATCCACATCAACGTTGGCACCTGGCCCGACACCGGCGAGCGGCCGGAGATGACCGAGTCCACCGCGGACGCCCTCCTCGACTGGACCTTTGCCGCGCTGACCTTCCAGGCCCTCAAGGGCCGTCGCGTCGTCATCCTCGGCCATGACTCCATGGGTATGGAAACGGCCCTCGCGCACATCATCCCCACCCGCAACATCTTCGGCCTCGAGATCACCCGCCTCGACATGAAGCTCCTCGCCGACATGCTCCAGAAGCAGGCCTACGACAAGAAGGAGCTTGCCGACCTCCGCGCCTGGCTCGCCAAGCACGTCGGTGATCGCATCGAGCTGCGCGACGATGACGACCGCGCCCGCCTCGACCAGGGCCTCGCCATGTACCTCATGACCCGCGACCTAATGCACGACCTCAACGCCGTCGGCGGCGGCTTCATGAGCCAGCTCGAATGGGGCTCCGATCCCCGCGGCCTCCCTCTCCCCGTGGCCGACATCATGGAGTCTCTCTTCAACTCCACCTTCGACCACAACGGCCCCAAGCCGCCCCTCCCTTACGCCACCGAGGCCGACGTCCAGGGCCTCCTCACCATGCTCTTCTTCACCCATCTCACCGGCGGCAACCCCCCGCTCTTTATGGACTTTCGCAAGGTCTGGGAGCCCTGGGAGATCAACCGCCTCGCCGAATCTCTCGACATGGCCTCCGTCGAGCCCGACGCCCTCTGGCGGAAGAAGGGATTCGTGGATGGCGACAACTCGGGCAGCGCCGCCTTCGACTGGGCCGCCCTCCCCGGCGCCTCCGTCGAGGAGATCATGTCCGGGGTCGCCTTCCCCCTCGCCGATGAGTTCTACTTCCCCGGCCTCGGCAACTCCGTCAACTTCGTCTCCCCCGGAGGCATCGAAGGCATCGCCGGCCGCCTCGCCTACTCGGCCGACACCAACATCTTCTCCCTCATCTGGGACGAGGCACAGTCCGTCGCACTCCCGGACAAGCTCGCCCAGGCCGTGTGCGACACCTCCACTCCCACCTGGCCCCACACCTTCGTCGTCCCCAAGTACGCCACCATGGGAGAGTACAAGCAATACGCCCCGGCCAACCACTTCCACATGACCTGGGACCTCGCCCCGGCCCGCCTCCAGTACTGGATGGACCTCGCCAACGTCCTCTCCGTCACCCCTTGGCAGGCCCGTCCCGGCTACCTCGACGGTGTCGATCGGCCCCTCCCCCTCCTATACCTCCTCAACGGCGGAGAAGCCAACACCAAACTGCAACGGGCCGGAGGGCTGTAGCGCGGGCCGAAGCTCCCTTCCCGCAGGAGCGACATGCCCTCCCGCTTGAGGCGGGCTCAGGGCAGCCCTCCTCCCGCGCCGGGAGCGTGCCGCTGATCACAACTTGTCCACCGTCAGCGACCGGAACACTACCAGCCCCGATCCCTCATTGCTCGTGCTCGACACATGCCAGTAGAAGAGGTACAGCCCCGGCTCCGTGATCTGCTTCAGGGCGGGGACAGTGAACTCACCTCCGGGCGGTGCCGTCTGGGTGTCATCAATAAGCGTCTCTGTCGTTCCTGCTCCCAGCTTCGTCGCGCGGACGGTGTTATGCACATCGGCCGACCAGGTGTTTGGATTCGTGAGATGCCAGGCGATGAGATACCATCCCGGAGAGAAGAACCGGATCCAGAAGTAGCCCGCACGCGGCGGACCCTCCGATTCGGGAGAGGCCGCCAGCAGCGCGATGTCCTGCGCCTCCTGCTCTGCTCGGGAGAATCCATCGCCGCGCAGATACACGCGAAGCGACCCGTCCATCCTCCCGGAGGCCCCAATCGTGCCGAGCTGGTTCGGCGTGACGCTGGCATAGGAGCCACTCTCGGCGTCTCCCTCCGACCCGCCGCTGAACAGCTTCTGCCCCACCGCCCCCGGCAGGTGCCGGCTGACTGCACCCAGCAGCTCTCCCACCCGCGGCGGAGACCACTGGGCGGGAACGCTCACCCTCCGCGTCGCCAGCAGCCGCTCTTGCTGGAGCTGCTGAAGCTCAGCCGCAGCCAGCATTGCTCTCGGCTTGCCCAACACCCCGGCGGCCTTTGTGATGACTCCCGCCGCGGCCTCCTCACATCCTGGACCCCGCGTCAGGGGCGCCACTCCGATTGCCAGGCATAACACGCCCGTCAGAATGAGACCATATACCACCAGCTTGAGTGGACGAGGCATCGCACCCTCCTTCCCATCGGCGCGCTCTAGCACACCGGCGCGCTCCGACGCCAGGCGGGATTATACCGCCTCCAGCCAGCACCTGCAACCGGGAATATTGCACAGGTGTGACCGCGAAGTCTGGCCCCGTAGGAGCGACATTCCTGTCGCGACACGAACCGTAGAGCAGGAGCCCTGGGCGCCGAAGTCCGCCTCAGGTAGACGAAGCCAGCTCGCCTCCTGCCGCTCTGGCTGTGGGAGCCCGGTCCTCCAGGCGACGCGCTGTCCTCCCCCTGCCCCCCCTACCACACGTTCGCGACCGCCGGCACCTCAGTTCTCGAACTCAGCTTGATCGCATCCTTCTCGCACACACTCCGACACACCCCACACCCATAGCACGCCGTTTGATCCACGAACGCCTTCTTGTTCGCGGCACTGTAAGCAATCGCCCCGAACTGGCAAACCCGCATACACGACCGACAGCCGATACACGAATCCGGGTCCACCTCCGCCACATACTCCGCCCGAAACATCACCTTCACATCATGCGTCACCGTCGCTCTCATTGCCATACAGTCCGACCGGTCGCAGTTACATATCCCGCCGATGAACGGCGCCACGAACGTCCAGACCGTGTGGCACAGCCCCTCCCTCTCGTGCTCCGCGAAGGCATCGAGTGCTTCTTCACTGCTTAGCTCCTCGAACGCCGACGTCTCCGGCCCACCCAAGAAGCTGCTGTCCAGCCCGTCGAGCAGCTCCCTGAACGCGCCCCCGCCCGGCCCCATCGACACCCCGTAGCAGTAGCGCGCCTCCCGGCCGAGCGT
>JAUVSA010000339.1 GCA_030597345.1 Bacillota bacterium | reverse complement strand
GGTAGATCACGGGCAGGCCGTAAGGGAGCTGATCCATCGCGGCGAAGTTCAGGGACTCGTGAAAGATGCCGTTGTTCGCCGCGCCATCCCCGAACAGGCAGGCCACCACCTGTTCTCTCTCCAGCCTCTGCGCCGCCAGCCCTGCGCCGGTCGCGATGCCCAGTGAGCCACCCACAATCGCGTTCGCCCCCAGGTGGTTCACGTTGAAGTCCGCTATGTGCATCCCGCCTCCGCGGCCGCGGCAGTAACCATCCTCCCTCCCCAGCAGCTCCGCCATAGTGCGGAAGAGGTGCATGTCAAGCGCACGCGCCAGCAGCTCTTCCCTCGGCTGCCCCGCATACGGCTCCTCAAGAAACTCTGCCAGCCTCTCCGCCGACATCGCCGAGATCGCGTAGCCGCCCTTCGCGATGGAGTGTCCGTGGCCCCGATGCGTAGACGTGATGTAGTCGTCAGGCCGAAGCGCGGCCATCGTCCCCACCGCCACCGCCTCCTGACCCAAGGATAAGTGCGTGCCCCCATGAAGGAGAAACCCTCGTAAGGCCGCACTTTGCCGTCCTTCAGCGCCACTATCATCTGCTCGAAAGCCTGTACGGTGAGCATCCACCCGAGCATCCCGACGGCGTCCTCTTTGGTGAGCCGGCCGCCGACCTCGTCTTCCACGCCGCCCCGGTACCGGAACTTCGCTATCTCGCCCAGCTCGATGCTTCCAGCCTCGAATTGCGGCAGTACGCAGACCTCCTTCACCATCTCAGCCTTCTCCTTTTCGCTCCCTGGGAACCAGACACACAGAAAGGCCGACGTCTGGCCGCGCCGGCCGGTAACTCACGCGGCCTAGCATACGACCACGCTCTCCGGCTGTCAACCATCCACGATCGCCGCCCGAAAGGACTTCGCGTCCTCGCACAAAAGTACACATGCCAGGGTGCATTCCGGCTCGCACTCCCAGAACGCGGCTGCTGGCCCCGGCCGCCAGGAGGCCACCGCTTTGCCTAGAAGCTGTTTCATAACCTCCATCTGAGGTTATGAAACAGCAGCACAAGCCGCCAGGCTCCAGCAGGCGCATTTCATGCCAGCGTCTCTAGCAGACAGCCAGGCGAGTGAGGGTTATGAAATGCGCTCTAGCGAGCGAGTCCAAGCCGTAGTCGCCGGGCACACTTGCCTGGACATGATACCTACCTTCGAGAGCGCGGAGGCCGACCTCCACGCCCTTCTCACACCCGGCAAGCTCATAAAGATGGGTCCGCTCACCACCGCCGCCGGCGGCGCGGTCCCCAACACCGGGCTGGCTCTTCATCGCCTCGGTATTCCGTGCAAGCTCATGGGGAAGATCGGCGATGACCTCGTCGGAGGCGCCATCCTGGACATCGTCCGCGCGGTGGCCCCGGAGCTCGCCGAGGGCATGATCGTCGAGCGGAGCATCTCCAGCTCCTACACCATTGTCATCAGCCCACCCGGCGTAGACCGGGTCTTCCTTCACTGCCCCGGATCTAACGACACCCTTGGCGCCGATGATCTGGCCTACGACGAGCTATCCCCCGCGCGTCTCTTTCACTTCGGCTACCCACCCCTCATGCGCCGCATGTTCATCGACCGCGGAGTGGAGCTCGCCACACTCCTCAGCCGTGTGAAGAATCTGGGCCTCACCACCTCCCTGGACATGGCACGGCCGGACCCCGCCGCGGAGGCCGGCAGGGCAGACTGGCGCCAGATACTCGAGCGCGCTCTCCGCTACGTGGACGTCTTCCTCCCCAGCTTCGACGAGATACTCTTCATG
>JAUVSA010000293.1 GCA_030597345.1 Bacillota bacterium | reverse complement strand
TGGCGTCGTCGGTTAGCTGACGTATATCTCCCATCGGATGAGAGCGAATGCAGATGGGACAGATGTGGGGGGCCTGGTCGGGATAGATGAACTGGAGGAAGGGGACCTGTACCTCGAGGGTGTGTTCGAGGCGGTGGGTGTTTTCGTCTGCCTCGAGGAGCGGTGTGGCATCGATCAGCTCGCGGCCGAGGTCAGCCGCAACGGGGACAGCGCCGAGCGGAGTGCGCCAAGCATCGGCGAGGGAGACCGCGCCGCCGCGAGCGGCGGCGTAGTGAGAGGGCCCGATGATGATGGCGACCTCGGGAATGCCGTCGGCTGCGAGGGCGGCGAAGCCGTGGGCGGCGGCGGGGCCGGAGAACATGTAACCCGCATGGGGGCTGACGAAGGCATCTATCAGTCCGGGGCCGTCGGCGACCGGCTTGGGCAGGGAGCCGGGGCCGAGCGAATGAAGGAAGCATTCCTCGAGGGAGGCGATGAGAGATTCTCGCGTGCCCTCGTAGAAGCGGCCCGCGACGGCGGGATCTCGCACGCCGGACATATTGCTCTGCCTCCTATCCCTCGGTCAGTCCCTGCGGTTGACGCGCTCGGTGAGTTCGTGTTACCGTACCACCGCCGAGCGGGGCGGGGTCGAGACGGGGCCGGCGGCAGGCGAGTGCATGCGCATTGCTCTGTTCACCGAGTGCTACCACCCGATTGTGAATGGCGTCGTGGTGTCGGTGGAGACGTTTGCTGGGGAGCTGGTCAGGCAGGGGCAGGACGTGGACATCTATGCCCCTGCGTATCCGGGGCACCGCGATGCAGAGCCGAACGTGCATCGTCTTCCCTCACTCTCCCCGCCAACTCGTCCCCGGTACCCGCTTGCCCTCCCTTACAGCGCGTCTCTGCTTGGGCGCGTGTTCGCGGCCCGTCCCCCCGATATCGTACACGCACAGCATCCGTTCGCGACTGGCCGCGAGGGGAGGCGGCTGGCCCGGCGGCTGCAGCGTCCCCTGGTATTTACATACCACACCTTGATACGTGCCTACGCGCACTACATCCCGTTTCCGCGTCCTTTAGTGCAGCGGGCGGCAGTCTGGCTGAGCAGGGAGTTCTCCAATTCCGCCGACTGCGTGGTTGTGCCGACCCAGGCGATCGAGGAGCTGCTGCGCGAATACGGGGTCTGGCGGCCGATCGAAGTCATTCCCACGGGGATCGACATGGCTCTCATCCAAAGCACGGAAAGAAGGCCGGCGCGAGGCAAGTACGGGATCCCCGCGGGGGTGCCGGTGATCGCCTACTCCGGAAGGATCGCGAGAGAGAAGAGCCTGGATGTGCTAATCGAGGCGTTCGCGCAGCTTGCGGGGCGGGAGCGGGAGGCGCATCTGCTGCTGATCGGAGGGGGGCCTTGGTATGAGCCGTGCCGGCGGCTGGCCGATTCGCTGGGGATAGGGAAGCGGGTGCACTTCACGGGTTACGTGGAGCGGGCGCAGGTCTTCGACTGTCTGGCCGAGTCCGACGTGTTCGCCTTTGCCTCCTTGACCGATACCCAGGGGGTAGCGGTGCTGGAGGCGATGGCTCTCGGGTGTCCGGCCGTGGTGGTGAGGTCCGGCGCGGTGGCGGACGTGGTGCGCGATGGGGTGGACGGGTTGATCGTGGAGCCGACCGCGGACGCCCTGGCGGACGGGCTGGGTCGCCTATTGGCCTCGCCCGAGCTGCGCCGCCGGCTGGCAGGTCAAGCGCGGGCGCGCGCCGAAGAATTCTCCGCGGGGCGGATGGCAAGCCGACTTATCCAGGTATATGAGACGGCGCTGAGTCGGTGACGGGGTGGGAGCACACACCTGCTTATTGAACGGAGGCTAATGCATCATGTGTGGCATCATGGGCTATCTCGGGAGCCGCGACACGGTAGAGGTGCTGTTGGAGGGCTTGCGGCGCCTGGAGTACCGGGGATACGACTCGGCCGGCGTAGCCATCTTGGTTGATGGAAAGATCGAGCTCATAAAGTCCAAGGGGAAGGTATCGAGCCTCGCGGAGTTGCTGGCGAAGAAGAAGCCGGAGGGGCGAGTGGGGATCGCGCATACGCGGTGGGCGACGCACGGACCTCCCTCGACCAAGAACGCCCATCCGCATCCGGACTGCGGGGGACACATCGCAGTCGTGCACAACGGGATCATCGAGAACTACCTGGAGCTGCGAGAGAACCTGCAGGCGGAGGGGCACAAGTTCCGCTCCGAGACGGACACCGAGACGCTGGCCCACCTGTTCGAAAAGTACTATGACGGGGATCTGGAGAAGGCGGTGCGGCGGGGATTGAAGGATGTGAAAGGGTCGTACGCAGTGGTGGCGATTTCCGATCGGGATCCCGGGCTGTTGATCGCCGCCCGACAATACAGCCCGCTGATTGTCGGGCTGGGGGGGAAGCCAGGGGAGAACTTCGTGGCCTCGGATCCGTCCGCGATCCTTCCGTTCACGCGGAAGAGCTACCTGATCGACAACGGGGAGATGGTGGTGCTGACTGCGGACAAGGTGGAGGTCAAGACGCTTGGGGGCAAGCTCGTCAAGAAGCCGGTGTTCCACATCGAGTGGGACGCGGGCATGGTTGAAAAGGGCGGCTATAAGCACTTCATGATCAAGGAGATCTTCGAGCAGCCGGCGGCGCTGCGGCAGACAATCGGGGAGCGGATTGTGGGGCGGAATGTGGAGCTGAACCTGGAGGGGCTGAACCTCACCGACGCCTACCTGCGTCGGGTGAAGAAGATAGCGATCAGCGCCTGCGACACCGCGTCGTACGCGGGGATGGCGGGGCAGTACGCGCTGGAGAAGCTGTGTGGGGTGCCGGTGATCATGGATGTGGCGTCGGAGCTGCAGCATCGGGACTGCGTCTGCGACAAGGACACATTGGGGAGAGCGATCAGCCAGTCGGGGGAGACCGCGGACACGCCCCAGGCGATGCGGACGGCGCGGCGGCAGGGCGCGAAGCTGCTGGCCATTACGAATGTCGTTGGAAGTTCGGTGGCCCGGGCATCGGACGGGGTGCTGTACATC
>JAUVSA010000268.1 GCA_030597345.1 Bacillota bacterium | reverse complement strand
TTGCGGCTCGCAGGGCCAGCCTCTATCGCATTCCTCGTATAGAACTGGTAGGGCGGCCGAACAGGCTAGGACGTACGGCGGCGAACAGCGTCGGCGCACTCTCCGAACAAGACGGCGGCAGGCGGAGAGCCGCCCGGCGCCGTCAACGCTATAAGATAGCGCATGAGCGGAAGGCCGTCAAGGGGGTGGCGCGCCGATTAGCGCGAATGTCGCCGCGGGGAGTGCTAATTCTCTCCGCGGGCCCATTCAGCCAGCAGGCCCAGCGGTTAGGAGACCCGGATGCTCGGCGTTACCCTACCAGGCGCATGAGCCAGGCGGTGGCGCGATCCCACTGCTGGGTGAGGAGCAAGATGCCGATGAGGATCAGCAGGGCGCCGCTCATGATCTCTATTCTCCGGTACTGGCGCTGGAGGAAGGTGAAGGCGCGGAGGGCGGAGGCGAAGAGCATGCCGGCGGCGACGAAGCAGATGCCCAGGCTGGCGCTGTAGATGGCGAAGAGGGCAGCGGCCTGGGCCGTGGTCTGGTTGGCGGCAATGGTGTAGAGGGTTCCCAGCCAGGGGCCGACACAGGGCGTCCAACCGAAGCCGAAGGCAAGTCCCAGGAGCGGCGCGCCCCAGAGGCCGAGGGAGCGGCGGCCGAGGCGGAACCTGCGATCCTGGTAGAGGAAGGGGAGCTTGATGACGTTCAGGACGAAGAGGCCAAAGAGAATGACGATAAGGCCGAAGATGACGTTGAGGATGTGCATACGGGGGCCGAGCCAGCCTCCCACCACGCCGGCGGAGGCGCCCAACAACACGAAGACGGGGCCGAAGCCGAGGGAGAAGAGGACGCAGGAGAGGAAGATGCGAAAGAGGTCGGCCCCTCTTCTCTCCTCGAGCTGTTCGATCGAGAGGCCCGAGATCATGGAGAGATAGCCGGGGATGAGGGGCAGCACGCAGGGCGAGATGAAGGAGAAGATTCCGGCGACGACGGCGATGACCCAGGCTGCCTGGTGCTGAGGTTCCATCAGAGGATCTTCTGGAGGGCGGTCTCGAACTCAGCGCGCGGTTTGGCGCCGAGTATCGAGGAGGCAATGTCGCCCTGGCGATTGATGAAGAAGGTATGGGGAATGCCGCGTACAGCATAGGCGCGGCTGGTGTCTGCGCTGATGGCGATCGGATAGGTGATCTTGGCGGACCGGGCCTTTTGCTTGAGGGCCTCTTCGGAATCGAAGCTGGCGACGCCAAAGACAATCAGGCCTTCGTCTTTGTGTTGCTGGTAGAAGTCTTCGAGGTAGGGCGCCACTTTGATGCAGTGGGGGCACCTGGAGCCCCAGAAGTTCACGACGATGGGCTTGCCCTTCATGCCGGCGAGGCTGTAGCTGGCGCCGTCGAAGGCGGTGAAGGAGAAGTCAGGGGCTCGGTTGAGGTGCTGGTCGTCCGGCCCTGCGGGGCTGGGCTGAGTTGACGAGGGAGCTGGGGAGGGTTTTCCGCAGCCCGCGGGGAGGAGGAGAAGCAGAACAACGGCGGCGAGGCGGGCCGCAACGGGGGTTGGGTTGGGCACGAGTAGCCTCCTGGTTTCCGCGAGATTTAGGCCCGACGCGACTATAGTGAAGGGAAGCTGACGTGTCAAGGGGTCGTCGGTGCACGCTTTGAGGGAGCCCAGCAGCTGCGGGGTTGGCTATCCGTGCCACTCGGGCTTGTGGCGAAGGTAACGTCGGACGGAGAAGACGGAACCTGTGAAACCGAGCACCGCGCCGGCGAGCAGGAGGTAGAGAGCGAAGGGGAGCAGCGCGCTGTCGGGCGTGAGGGGAAAGAAGGAGCGCGCGGCCAGGTCGCGCAGGTACATATGGACGGGGACGAGCAGGCAGCAGGCGAGGGCCGCGCCGAGGAGGCCGTGGAGCATTCCTTCGAGGAGGAAGGGAGCGGCGATGAGGGCGCGGGTGGCGCCGACAAGCTGCATTATGTAGACCTCGCGCCTGCGAGAGTGGAGCGCGAGGCGGACGGTGTTATGGACGATGAGGATGCCGGCAACCGCCACCAGGAGGGAGACGACCAGGCCGGACCAGTTGACGGCCCGGTTGAACCTGACCAGGCTCTGAGCAAGGCTGCCACCCCAGCGGACGGCTTCGATTCCGGGGACCTGCTCGAGCCGCTTGGCGACCCGGGCGCTCTGCTCCGGGTCCCGGATCTTTAGCTGGACCGCGTCCGGCAGCGGATTGTCGATTGCGTCCTCCAACCTGGCGATACTGGGATAGTCGCGTTTCTGGCGCTCCCAGCCTTCTTCTTTGGTGACGAATCTTACGCTCTCCACTTCCGACCAGGCAGAGATGGGATCGACGGTCTTCAGAGCGTCTTCACGGGTTGTGTCTTTGGCGAAGAAACCGCATACCTCGAGCTGGTCAGTCATCCAGCCGGTCCAGGTCTTCAGGTCCGCGAGGAAGAGCACGATCGATCCGAGCACGATCAGGAGGACGGCCACGGTGGAGACGGTCGCGATGGCGATGAGTCGCTCGCGCTTCAGGTGAAGCACGGTCTCCCGACAGATGAAGTCAAGCGCGGCCAAGATCATCTGGGTACCCGCCTTCAGGCTCGTCCTGGACTATTCGGCCGTGGTGCAGCACGATGACGCGGCGGCGCATGGCGTTGACGATAGCCGGGTCGTGGGTGGCGACCAGCACGGTGGCCCCTTCCCGGTTTGCCCTCTCCAGCAACTGCATGATATGGCGCGAGGAAGCAGGGTCGAGGTTGCCGGTTGGCTCGTCGGCCAAGATGAGGGGCGGGCGCATGGCGAGGACGCGGGCAACGGCCAGGCTCTGCTGCTCGCCGGCGGAGAGGGCGGAGGGATGGTGGTCGGCCTTGTCGAGCAGCCCCACTTCGGAGAGGGCGTCGGGGACGCGCCGGAGGACCTCACGGTAAGAGCGACCGGTGGCATGGAGGCCGAAGGCGACGGACTCCCATGCGGTGCGGGGAAGGAGGCGGAACTCCTGGAACACGACGCCGACGCGGCGGCGCAGGTGCGCTACTCGGGAGGCAGAGATGCGGGGCACCTCCCACCCGGAGACGAACACCCGGCCTCGGGCGGGCAACTCCTCGCGGTAGAGCAGCTTGAGGAGGGTGGACTTGCCGTGGCCCGTGGGTCCGACCAGAAAGGCGAACTCGCCCTCGTCGATGGTGAGGTCGATGTTCGAGAGCGCGGTCACACCGCTTGGGTAGACAACGGTGACGTCCTTCAGTTCCACACAGGCCGGCATGGTAGCGCATTATAGCCCAGTCCGCGGGGAGGGCACAAGTGAAGTTGCCACAGGTTCATAGGCCTCGAGGACCGCCTCAAGGGTCTCGAAGCGTACTCGGTTGGGCTTCCCCCCCTCGTCCGCCAACACCGTGACGTTCACCTGGAAGTCGCGCAGCACCCGGCGTG
>JAUVSA010000338.1 GCA_030597345.1 Bacillota bacterium | reverse complement strand
TCCCGCGGCCTCCGCTCGCGCGACCCCCTCCTCCAGATAGTCTCCGATCTCACCAATCACGTCCGCATACTTCGGGTTCTTCTGCATGTCCCGCGGCGTGCCCTGAATGTGCATCACGACCACCGCCGCCCCCGCCTCTGCCGCCACCTTCGCCATCTCCTCATCCGCGTGTAGGCCGCTGATGTCGTTCACTATCGAAGCACCCTTCGACAGCGCCTCCCTCGCTATCCGCGACTTGTAGGTGTCAATCGAAATCGGAACCTCAACCTCCGCCGCCAGCCCTTCGATCACCGGCAGCGCCCGCGCCAGCTCCTCCTCAGCTTCCACTGGCTCCGACCCAGGACGCGTCGATTCCCCTCCGACATCCAATATGTCCGCCCCGTCCGCGACCATCTGCTTGCCCAGCGCCACCGCCGCCGCGTCTCCGGCCACCCCATCGCCCGAGAACGAGTCCGGCGTGACGTTGATGATCCCCATCACCAGCGTCTTCTCCCCCAGCTCTAGTTCCCGGTCACGACACCGCAGCGTTCTCTGCGGCGCCAGCGCGAACGCGCGCCGCGCCGCATCGATCCGCGCGCCGATCTCCCCTCCCACCTGCGCCGCAGCGGCCGCGAGTTGATCCATCGATCCCATCACCACCACTTCCACCCGGCTCGGATCGGCCCGCCCCGCCACCTTAGTGAGCGCCGCCGTTGCCCCTGCCTCGCCCGCGGCCCGCCGCAGCGCCTGCGCCTCCTCCAGCGGCAGCGGCCCCACCAGCATCGCTCGGCCCAGCCCGCGCCCCACGACTGCCTCCACCACATCCCTGTCCGCGCCTCGCGCGTGCAGCTCTGCTATCACCTCATCCCGCGCAATCGAGTCCAGCACGCGCGCCCGCAAAGTCTTGCTTACCTTCATCCCTTCGCTCCAACCAACTCAGCCTCTCGCCCGACTCTTCTCACCTTGCCCCGACCGGCATACCCCCACGCCCACCACTCCGGCGGCCGCAGCTTCACCGTCACCGCGCCGTCTTCATCCGTCCTCATTATCTTCGCTCCCACCCGCTCCAACTCCCGTAGCATCTCCTCCGAGGGATGTCCATATGGATTGTCCGCGCCGACGCTGATCACCGCCAGCTCCGGCCTCACCGCGTCCAGGAACCCCGGAACCGCGGGCTGGGCCGATCCATGATGCGGCACCTTCAGCACCGTGGACTGGATCGCCTCCCGGTGCCGCGCCATCCGCATCGCGCCAATGCGATCGATATCCCCGGTCAGCAGCACACTCATCCCGCCATACACGAGCCGCAGCACCACCGAGCTGTTGTTGTTATCTGACCCCGTCCCCGTCAGTCTCGGATCGGGCGGATTGAGCACCTCGGCGAACACGCCGTCACCCAGATTCAGCCGCTGCCCTTCCGTCGCGCGGTGAATGGTAATCCCGCGCTCCTCGATCTCCTCGTACAGCCGCTCGTAGCTGCCACTGTCACACGGCAGCATCGGATCGAGCACCATCCCCACCGGCACCGCCTCCACCACCGCCGCCAGCCCCCCGATGTGATCCTCGTCCGGATGCGTCACCACCAGCACATCGATCCTTCTCACCCGCCGCGCCATCAGTGCCGGCACCACCACTTCCCGCCCGATGTCCCACCCCCCCGCGTGCTGCCCCGGCAGCCCCCCACCATCTATCAGCATTGTCTTCCCGCTTGGCGCCTGCACCAGCATGCAGTCCCCCTGCCCCCCATCCCGCACCGTGATCGTCCGCCCCGCCGCTCTCTCCCCCCCCGCCCGCCCCCCCCCCGCCACCACC
>JAUVSA010000166.1 GCA_030597345.1 Bacillota bacterium | reverse complement strand
GAGCCCGGAGTGTGGGTGGAGATGTGTGCGGGGTGCGGGAACTGCATGCTGCACCTGACGGGTGGGATCTGCCCGGTTGCGCGATGCTCGAAGTCCCTGCTGAACGGCCCGTGCGGGGGGAGCACCGATGGCAAGTGTGAGATCAGTCCGGACGTCGATTGCGGTTGGGCACTGATCGTGGAGCGGATGAAGAGGCTGGGGACCTTAGACCAGCTGGCGGAGATCACGCCGGCCCGGGACTGGTCCAGCTCTCCCCACGGGGGTCCGCGCCGGGTGGTGCGTGAGGATCTGCGCGAGCTGGCGGCGGAGGCGGAAGAGAAGAGCGCGGCGGCGTCATGATGAAGAGCGGCAGCAACCTGGAGCGAGTGCTGGAGGCCGGTCACTTCGCGGTGACGGCGGAGATCGGGCCGCCGATGGACTGCAACGGCGAGGTGGTGCTGGAGAAGGCGCGGCTGCTGAAGGGATACGCGGACGCCTTCAACATCACGGACTGCCAGACGGCGGTGGTGAGGATGTCGTGCATCGCCTCGGCGGTGCTCATCATGCGCGAGGGAATCGAGCCTGTCATGCAGATGACGTGCCGCGATCGGAACCGGATCGCGATACAGGCTGACATTCTGGGCGCGGCGGCACTGGGAATCCGCAACTGCCTGTGCATCGCCGGGGACCACCAGTCCTTCGGGGCGGCAGGGCGGCTAAAGGGGCACCCGGGGGCGAAGAACGTCTACGACGTTGATTCGATCCAGTTGGTGTCGATCCTGAAGGGGATGCGTGACGACGGCCGGCAGCAGGGCGGGGACGAGATCGAGATGAGGCCGCCGCTCTTCATTGGCGCGGTGTGGACTCCGCTGGGAGATCCCATTGATTTCCGGCCGTTTCGGCTTGCGAAGAAGGTAGAGGCAGGTACGGACTTCATCCAGACGCAGGGCATCTATGACATGGAGCTGTTCCGGCAGCAGATGAAGATCGTGCGGGAGATGGGGCTGCACGAGCGAGTGGCGATTCTGGCCGGGATCATCGTGCCCAAGAACCTGGGGATGCTGAGATACATGAACAGTTCGGTGGCGGGGGTGACCGTGCCGGAGGAGTTGATGGGGAGGATGGCGGCGGCGCGGAAGGCGGCCGGGGAGGACAAAGCGCAGGCTCGCAGGAACCAGGAGGAAGAGGGCATAAAGATCACGGTGGAGCTTATCGAGCAAGCGCGGGAGACCGAAGGCGTGCGAGGCGTGCATGTTCAGGCGATCGAATGGGAGCGGAAGGTGCCTGAGATAGTCGAGCGGGCGGGGCTGATGCCGAGGCCGGTGATGCCTGCCGAGGGATGATGCAGCAGGAACAAAGAGAGCGGAGGCTAGCGATGGGTGAGCCGCGAAAGAAGGTGTTGGTGGTAGACGACGACCGGGACGACCTGAAGATGATTTCGATGATACTGGAGCCGGAAGGATACGAAATCATCACGGCCGAGAATGGGGCAGAGGCGCTGGAGAAGGTGGAATCTGAGGCGCCGGATCTGATACTGCTGGATGTAATGATGCCTGAGCTGGACGGGTTCGCCGCGTGTGCCAAGCTGAAGGCATCACCGCACAGCAAGGGGATCCCGGTGGTGTTGCTGACGGGGGTGGCGAAACAGATCACGAAGACCAGGTACCCCATCGACGGGGTATTGAGGGCCGAAGCTGAGGAGTACTTGGAGAAGCCTGTCGATCCGGAGGAACTGCTGAAGGTGGTCGCGGGGTACCTGAAGTAGCAGGACCGGGTCGGGGCGTGCTCCCGGGGGCCGCGGTGGGGCCAGCGCGGGGCGAGATCTGATGACTATCACGCGCAAGGTCAATTGCTGGGAGGTGCTGTCGTGCGAGCACGGGCCGGGCTGCCCGGAGCCGTGTCCGGCGGCGCTTGATGTCACGTCAACGGGGGTGAATGGGGGACTGAACGCGGGGCGGATCTGCTGGACGGTCCCTGGGACGATCTGCGGCGGGGAACTCCAGGGGGACTTCGTGGACAAGCAGGAAGTCTGCCTGAACTGTCCTTTCTTCCAGCAAGTGCGGGGTGAAGAGGGGACCGCGTTTCGCTTCGTGAAGCTGGCGCAGGGGCTGCGGGACGCGGAGAGCCTGCACGCGCGGATAACGCAGGTCGAGTCCCTGATGGGGATCCACGACCAGCTGCGCGCCAGATTCAACCTCGACGCGGTGATCGCGGAGATAACGCGGCAGGCGCGCTTGCTGACGCAGGCGCAGCGGAGCCTGGTACTCGTGCTGCGAGGCAAGCCGCCGCGGCTGCACGGGGAGTTCATGCTGCGCGGCAACATGGTGCAGGTGGACATTCCGGTAGATGAGACGAGCGCGGTGGGCTATGCGGCTCTACGCAACAAGGTGGTCAACGTCAAGGACGCGTACAGAGCGGCCGCGGCTGACGATGACGCGCCGTTCAACCGAACTTTCGATGACGCATGTGAGTGCCGGACCGACTCACTGCTCGCGGTTCCGGTGTGCGATTCGGACAACCGGGTGCTGGGCGTGATCACGGCGGCGAACAGCGCGAAGGGGTCGTTCTCGCAGGACGATCAGTGGTTCATGGAACGCTACGCGGTTGAGGTGGCATTGGCGCTGGAGAAGGCACGGTTGCTCCAGGAGGCGGTGGCTGCCGGCAGGATGGCCTCCATAAGTGAGTCCCTGGCCAGTCTGTCTCACTTCCTGAAAGATGTTGCGCATGCTCTGATGGGCAGCTCTTACATCATCCGGCGAGGTATCGAGCGGGGACGGATGGATGACATCAAGAGCGCGTGGGAGATCCTGGACCGCCACGTCAAGCGGCTGGCGCAATTGTGCAAGGATGTACTCACGTATGATCCAGAGCGGCCGGACGAGATCTGTCCGGGCGACCTGAACGAAACGGTGGCGGAAGCGGTGAGCCTGCTCCAGGAGGAAGCGCGCACGAGGGCCATCAAGCTCGGGACAGACCTCGGGCCGGGCCTCGCGCAGTGGCGGCACAGCAAGCGCGGCATCTACCAGTGTGTCGTGAATCTGGTAGTGAACGCGTTCGACGCGTGCCTTCCGGGTGGCGGCCACGTGACGGTGACGACGGAACGCTGTGGGGAGGATGCCGCGATCCGGGTTGCGGACGACGGTCGCGGTATGGACGAGGAGACTCGGGAGCAGGTGCTGGAGGTATTCAGGACCGGGGACAAGACGCGCGGCTCGGGGATCGGCCTGCCGACTGTGGTAGACGTTATGGAGCGCTGCGGCGGCCGGCTCGAGATTGAATCTGAACCCGGAAAGGGCTCGACTTTCAGCATCCTGCTGCCGGAGAGTCCCTGAGCCAGGGCTGCTGTCTGCTCTCGCTGAGGCGTGACGAATGGGGATCCCCGGTGGACCCGCGGCGGCTGCGGCACCGGCGGATGCTCTCAGGGTGGGTTGACAAGCGCGGGACGGGTCGACAAGCGCGGGACGGGTCGACAAGCGCGGGACGGGTCGACAAGCGCGGGTCGGGCTGCGCAATTGTCGAGGCGCGCTCCGGCCACCCCAGGAGAGGCGTGTGCGCCGCTCTCCGCGGTCTCAGTGCGCGGGCTCAGGCGTGCGTCTCCCGGCGGCTAACGGCGGGAAGCTCGCTCGAGTAGTATGTGAGTCTTGAGTATCAGCGCGCACGAAGCGCCGTGTGTGATGGTGCCATCGAGCACCCACTTCAGGGCGTCGGCGAAGGAAGCCTTGACCACCTCCAGCGACTGGTCCGGCGCGGCGCTGCGCCGGATTGTGGAGAGCTTCCGCGCCAGGAACGTGTGACTCGGGGAATCGACGATACTGGTGAGAGGATTGATGAGTCCCATGTCCACCCATTCGGCGGCGACAAGGTTGGCCTCTTCGCCGATCTCGCGGAGGCCCGCCTGCTCAGGTGTCCCGCCGGATTCGATGGCTCCGTTGATCGCTTCCAGGCTCGGCTCGCCGATGGCGTATTTGAATCTCCGGACGAGGTAGACCTCGTTGTTGTCGTCAATCGGCAGCACCGTGACGGTCGGCTTTGCGGCAATGACAGTGAAGATGGTCTCCTCGCCCCGGCGATCTTTCACTCGATCTTCCCGGACTTTCACCCAGAGATTCTCGTATTTTGGCTCGGAGTATACCACCGTATAGGGTCCGACTCGACGCGCGCCCTGCTCCGAAGTCGAAGTCATAGTCACCTTCCCTGAGGATGGTCTGGGTGGGGGTCTTTCGTCGTATGGGACGAGTGGACCTGCGGCCGGGGGAATGATGGCGGCCACTCCCGGGTGGGCCGGGGGCGGGGAAACTCCCTGGCGAGAGGGAGCTCTGGGGCGCTGTGTGGCAGGTGCGAAGCACCTCCGCGAGAATGATATGCGGGAAAGGCTCATGAGGGCGCCTGAGAGCTCTCAGGGCGGTTCTGGGAGGAGTGCCGCGGTGGATCTGGTGGTCACGGTGAAGGCGATTCGGGGTCGGTGCCCGGTGTACAAGGTGGGCGATCGGATTGTGCTGCGAGAGGGATATCGGCTGGACCTGGCGGGAAGCGACGCCGTCTGTATGCACTCTCTGGCGTCTGTGATGCCCGACTACAACGCCATATTCCGGGGGGTAAGACCTGAGGATCTCGGGCTGGCGGATGCGGAAGGGCAGGCCTGCGTGCAGTGTCTGGACCCCTGTGAGGAGACCGGCGGGGGGACGGTGATTCTGCGGCTGACCCCGAAATAGCCCAGAATGGACGTTAGAACCTTCTAGGGGCGTGTGGTAGCTTTTTCGCGGAGAATGGGGGGACTAACCCCGAAAAAGGAGGCGTGTGAATATGGACGTTGTGCTTGTGACGTCGAAGGGAATGGTGAAGCGGACCTCGGTGGACGAGTTCCGGCAGCAGGGCCGCGGCGGAGGTGGAATCACGGCGATGGGGGTCGGTGACGGCGACTGTGTCGTGGGGGCAGTGAAGCTGGGGATGGAGCAGAGCGTCATGGTCGTCACGGCCAAGGGGGCCGCGATCCGGTTCGCCGCAGGCGAGCTGCGGAGCATGGGCCGCTCGGCCCAGGGGGTCCGTGGCATTCGCCTGAAGGAGGGCGACAAGGTCATCGCCGTCGTGGCGCTGTAAGGACTCTG
>JAUVSA010000174.1 GCA_030597345.1 Bacillota bacterium | reverse complement strand
CACGCGGCGGACCTGGCAGTGAGCCCCGGAGCACGCCATTGCTGCGCGTCAGAGGGAGCCGCAGACCGCCGATATGCTCTGTGTCCGATTCCGCCGCGGTGCTGAAGAAGGTGAAGGACCCCTGAGTTCCTCGCAGATCCGGAACGCACATGCCCGACAGGAGGAGGCCGGAGAAGCGCTCCGGCGGGAACGTGATGGGCACGCGAAGCACAGTGGAGAAGATGCCGTGCTCGCCCAGCACCGACCAGAAGGGCTTGCTGCGGCGAAGCTGGCGAAGTGTGGGCCGGCTCAGCGGGAGCTGTAACTTGCCCCAGCGCAGCATGCGCCTCGGGGGACGGATCTGGGCGGAAGACAGGTTGGGCAAGTAGGTCCGCGGGTCTCGGTGCAGGAAGTCGAAGATCCCATGGCGGCCAGGACCTGCGCCAGTCATGAAGGAAGACCAGGCGACCGGAGACATGGCCGGGCAGGTAGTTCCGAGGCGAGTGTAGGTGCCGGCCCCGCGCAGCTTGGCGAGGTTAGGAAGGCGGCCTGCCTCCAGCATAACATCGACGATCTCTGGGGCCATGCCGTCGAAGCCGACGACTACCACGCGGTCGGCCCGGCTCTTCGCGTAGGACCGCCTGCGACGCCGAGACCGGACGAGGAAACGGAACGGCCAGGTTATCAGAACCAGCCCGCCCAGCAGCGCAGCCACCACCACGACGAGAAAGGAGCCAAGGACGGCGAAGCCCGCGCCGGGACCGATGTAGGCATGGGCCGGGGAAGCAACTAGAAGGAGCAGAGCGCAGAGGGCAAGCAGGGCGCCGCGCGGAACGCCCGGCTTCGCGAGGCGATTCCGGAGGGAAGAAAGCCAACTCGCGATCGCTGGCAAGAGATATTCCATACGGTCTCCGGCTCGGGTTGTGCTGTACTTGGCTGACAACATCGCGCGAAACCCACGCGCGGGCATGGCGGGCCGCCGCGCCCCGGCAATTCCAGTTTTCCCCATACCTGTGGCGACTATTCGCCGAGAATGAAGTTATCTCCTGTGCGAGCGCCGAGGTCCTAGTCGGGTTGGAGCCGGACAATGGGGGAACCACGGTTTCTCACTGGTGAGCCGAGGCTTTACAGTCGGTGGGCGGGTGGGTAGACTGTGTGCGGAGAGCTGATGATGAAGGGCAAGCGTGCTCGATATCGCCTGTGGTGGCTGCTGGCTGCAGCGGCCTTGGCGGCCGCCGGCATATACTGGGATGTGCACCATCGATCCCGGCCCGCTTTCGACCCAGCGCCATTCACAGCAGGCGCCGGGCCGGTAGCAGCCTTGCGCGAGGCGGCGAAGGGCGCCAACGTCGTGCTGGTGGTGATCGACGCCGCGCGCGCGGATCACGTTGGCTGCTACGGCTACCCTCGCGACACCACCCCGAACATGGATCGGCTGGCGCAGGAGTCGGCGGTCTTCGAGCGACACTTCTGCCAACATGTCACCACGAAGCCATCGACCGCATGCCTATTCACCTCTCAGTACACCGACACCCACCTCGCTACTGGCACTCGCCATTTGCTGGAAGGCACCTTCACCATATCAGAGGCGCTGGAGGCGGCAGGATTCCGCACGGTGCTGTTCAGCTCGAACCCGAACGCGTCCCCCGGAGCCGGCATCGGGCTGGAGTTCCAGGAAACCTACGACCAGGGTGATGTGGAGCCATTGGTTGGGGGGTGGGAGGAACTCACTTCACCGGCGGCGCTGCTGACGCTGATAGAGAAGTGGGTACGGAAGCACCGGCGGGCGCGCTTCTTCATGTACATTCACTTCGACCCTCCCCACCAGCCGTATATCCAGCCGGAGGAGATGACAGACCTGTTTCGCGGCCAGCAGCCACCGAACTTCGAGCCCGGCAACTTCGCCTTCCCGGTGGGCGACCGGGAGATGCTGCGCGATTGCCTGCGCCCTCCGCTGCCGGAGTGGATCAATCTGTACGACGCCAATCTGCGCTATGCGGACTGGGCCGTGGGCGAGGTCGAGCGGCTGCTGCGGGAGGCAGGTATCCTCGAGAGAACGCTCTTCATAGTCACAGCGGATCACGGGGAGGCGTTCGGGGAGCACGGCTACTTGTGGCACGAGCGGGGGGTGTACGAGGAGCTGGCTCGAGTACCTCTCCTCATCCGATGGCCAGGAGGAGAGCGGCCGCTGGAACGGACTCGCGCCCTCACCCAGGCGGTGGATTTGCTGCCCACCATCTGCGATATCTTACAGGCGCCATATCCCCGGACGGGGACCCAGGGACGCTCGCTGCTGCCTCTGATGGCGGGACTCACCGACGAGGTCCACGACTATGTGTTCTGCCGGTCCGATGGCGAGCCGCCAAGCTATCTGGTGCGCGGCCCAAACTGGGCGCTGATGCTCTGGGGCAACGGCGAATGGCGGGCGCTGTATGATCTGGAGGCCGACCCCGGCCAGCGGGAGAACGTCATCGGGGAACGTCCCGAAGTGGCGGCAGAGATGCTGGAGGCCTTCCGAAGCTTCGCTCTGCAGCAGCGCCGACCCCCGTTGGACTTCCTCGACCTCGAGGCCCATCTGCCGCCCCTGCCCCAGGCGGGCGAGTCCGAGCTTACGCCGGAGATGAAGAAGCGGCTGCGCGCGCTGGGCTACGTCAGATAGCTCAGCCCGGTCGCGCTTTCACACCGTCCGGCGCGCCCGGATGGGGAAGGAAAATGTATCATCCCTCCTCGGGCAAAGGTATCATACAGAGCATCCGCGCCGGAGCATCGCCGATGTTGCGAAACTGGTGCCGCTCGCCCGGCAGCAGTAGCACGGCATCGCCCGGCGACACTGGACTGGGCCCGGACTCTTGCACTATCTCCACTCGGCCTTCGAGGATGAAGACCTCATGCTCCCAGGGATGTTCGTGCAACGGGGTGAAACCGCCCGGGGCCAACTCGAACAGCCGCATGGCGAAGTTGGGGGCGCCCTCCGGGCGAGAGAGCAGCCAGCGGACAGTGGTGTCGCGCGCACCCCCTTCCTCGACCGGCTGTGCTGCGACTTCCGCCGAGTGCACGACTCTCATCGCTCTCTTACCTCCTCAATCATCGAGCTGCCTACCGTCAGCCTACAGCGGCCCGAAACCACGGTCGCCGAGGTTGTAGAGACGCCGCCCGCTGGGAAGCTATAGCCCCAGCCACTCGGCGGCGTTGTCGTAGTATACCTTCTGCTGCACTTCGGACGGAATCTCGAGCGCGGCCATGAAGTTCCGGTAGAACTCCATGGTATCATCGGGGTTGTCGGAGCCGAACATGAGCTTGCCGATCACGTTGAGATCGATCCTGGGCTCTTGGCGCGTCTGGTTTCGGTCAACCCGCGCGAAGAGCCACCGGAACCAGGAGGTCGGGTAGTGGCGGATGGTACCGCCGCTCATGTCGTACCAGACGTTCTCGCACTCCATCATCGCCTCGACCGCCTCCATGGGCCACTGGTTGCCGAGGTGCGCGCCGACCATGCGGAACTCCGGGAAGTAGCTTGCAATGGTGACGAGGTAGATAGGGCGGAGGTTCTCCTGGCGGACCCCCCGGCCTCCCTCGAAGGAGAGGAATCCGGTGTGGATGAGCGCGGGCATATCGAGCGCCTGGGCGCGCTCGTAGATGGGGAAGTATGACTCGTGTGAGTAGGGCTTCTTCGGTCCGATGAGCTTGAGCCCGCGAAACCCGCGCTCCTTGGCGGCGGCCACGGCATCGGGCCCCTCCTCGTCGAGATCGAGATGGTAGAAGGGCATCACGTAATCGGGGTAGCGCTGCGCGAGCTTCAGAACCTCTTCGTTCTGGAAGCTCATGCAGATCTTCTCATAGCCCAGCGAGTCCCACAGTGAGCGCTTCTCCTCAACCTCGTCGGGGCCGTGGAAGTGGGCGTGGCAGTTGATCACTCGCATGGTGTCCTCCGAGCGCGCGGGCGCGCTTCCGCGTCCCTGGTTTCAGGGAATGCGAGCGAGTACCTGCCGGGGAAGTGCGCCGCCAAGGCGCGAAGCTAGCTTTCCAGCCGCCGCACCAGAGGGTGGATCTGGACGCGCGCCTTCTCGACGTTCTGCTCCCACCGGGCCGCGTCTCCAGAGGCCCATCCCTCGCAGGCGTAGGCGATGCAGAGCAGCGCGTCTTGGAAGAGGTCGTGGGGCTCTGCCCATTGCGGCGGCGGGACCACTTCGTCGAAGCGAACGAAGAGGTTGCGGGCGCGCCTGCCGAGCAGCTCCACCGGCTTGCGGTCCGGCTCGGGAGGGCCACCGTTCGGCGGGGGAGGAAGGGCCTCGAACTTGCCCCAGATGCCGCGGAAACGCTGCAAGAACGGCGCCATTTCCTCGCGGTAGCGGCCGCGCTCGCGGATCTCGTCCAGGACCTTTTTCAGCGCCTCTTCGATCGCCTCGGCGAGCGCTGCGGCGAGCTCCTCCTCGTGCGCGCGCGGGTCCACACCGGGCCGAATCAGCCCCGCGCGCGCCAGCACCTCCGGCGCCGAAACGACCACAGCCGGCCGTACCCGACACTCCGCGAGGACGTTCGATGCGGAGCAGCGGCCGGAGCCGTCCACGGCTACGATAAACCGTCCTCCGGCGCGGGGGCAGTCTTCGGCCTCCGCCACGACAGCTTCGGGCGTGTCTGCGGCCACGAGTTCAACAGCACGGCGCGCGATTCCGCATCCCAGGGCGCCCGAACGCGCACACGGCACCAGGATCACCGCCGCGCCAGCTTCTTTCTTCTCTTCTTGCGTCATGCCGACTTCTCTTCGCTACCCAGCTGAGGCCGCCTCTCCAGCAGGCGATTCCGCGAGACCGAACTCATCCTCTTGCTGCCGCGGCAGGTACTGCCGCACCATACACTGATACACGCCGGCGCCGAACACGGAGCCGATAATAGGGGACAGGAT
>JAUVSA010000299.1 GCA_030597345.1 Bacillota bacterium | reverse complement strand
CCGTAGAGAGAAGCAAACTCGTTGACCCGCTTGGCGACATCGACCTCGGAGATGCCGGTTTTCTGGGCCGGCTCCTCGCCCTCTGCGGCCTCTGTGGCCTCTTCGGCCGGCGCAGGAGAGGCGCCAGCGCCGCGTCCCCGCCCGCCGCCACGTCCGCCGCGGCCGCCCGTCGGCGCGCCCGCGGGTTCGGTCGATTCGGCAACCTCCAGAGGAGCCGCGGTGGTGGCGTCATCATCAGCGCCTTCCTCGGCGGCCAGCTCGGCGGCCAGGTCGGCAGCTTCGTCTCCGCCGAGAGTAAGCCGCCCAGAGGCCGCGCCTCCGGCATCTCCGGCATCTTCGGCCCCTTTCTTTCCGCACCCCGCGATGAGGACCAGGGCAGTCAGGGCGAAGATGGCAAGCAAGGCTGGAACCAGCAATCCAAGGGTTCGTCGTGACATTCCCTCTCGACCTCCTGTGGTCGCTCCCTGCTCAGCGCGAACTGCGCGATATAGACACGGCGCGTGCCGCGCCGTATAGGTACGGCGCGAAGGAGGCCTTCTCCTTCGTACTAGATACCATGTCCTGGGCGGGCCCTCGTCCGCCGGGGCCTTTACAGGGTCGTCTCTACCCCGTTAGAATAACCTGAACCAGCCATGAAATGCAAGTCCGAGTTGCGCCGAGCGGTGGTCGCCCGCCGGGACAGCCTGTCTCCCCGTGAGATTAGACTGCGCAGCGGGGCGGCAAGTTCCCGCCTATTCGAGCTTCCGGAGGTCAGGGAGGCTCGGCTGGTGATGTTTTTCGTGTCTTTCGGCAGCGAGATAGATACCGTGCCCATGATCCGGCGGGCGCTGGAGGAGGGGAAGCGAGTGGCAGCGCCGCGGGCGGACCCAGGGAGGCGGGAGCTGACTCCGTGTGAGATACGGGATCTGGAGGCAGACCTGGCGCCCGGAGCGCACGGCATTCGGGAGCCGAAGGCGCATTGTCCGGTCGTGGATCTGGCGGCGATCGAGGTGGTGGTGGTGCCGGCGGCGGCGTGGGGCGAAGACGGGTATCGGGTGGGATATGGAGGCGGGTACTATGACCGATTTCTGGCGCGGCTGAAGCGCGCCCATCGGGTGGGGCTGGGTCTGGAGGTACAGGTTGTCCCGGAGGTGCCGCACGGGCCGGATGATCTGCCGGTGGAGGTGCTGGTCACGGAGACGGGAGTACGGAGGTTCGCGGGGCGGGCCGAGCGGGAGACGGAGTGAACGGGAGGCCGGATCGGCCGGAGGAGGCGAAGCATGGCGAAGGACAAGATACGTCTGCTAGGTATCACGGTGTACGGTTCGCATGGTGTAACTCCGGCCGAGCGAGAGGTGGGCCGGCCGTTCGAGGTGGCGGTGGAGATGAGGCTGGATCTGTCGTCGGCGGGGGAGACGGATGAGCTGGGGGATACGGTGGATTATGCTGAGGTGTGTGAGGTGGTGCGGCGGGTGAATGAGGCAGGGCCGTACTCGCTGCTGGAGGCGTTCGCGAGCCGGATAGCGAAGCAGGTGCTGGAGCGTTTTCCGGTGGAGGAAGTGACGGTAGTCGTGCGAAAGCCGCATCCCCCGGTCGGCTCGATTGCGGAGGCGGCGGAGGTGGAGATCACGCGCCGCCGACGCGACGAGTAATCCCGGACGTGTGTCGGAGGAAGCCTTGGCGAGATACGAAGCTAACATCGGTCTGGAGGTCCACGCGGAGCTGAACACGCGGACGAAGGTCTTCTGCGGCTGCTCGACGGAGGTCGGCGCGCCGCCGAACACGCAAGTCTGTCCGGTATGCCTGGGATTTCCCGGGGTGCTGCCGGTGTTGAATCGGCAGGTAGTGGAGTTCGCGCTGCGGGCGGCGCTGGCGATGAGCTGTGAGATCGCGCGCCCGAGCATCTTCGAGCGCAAGGGATACTACTACCCGGACCTGCCGAAGAACTTCCAGATTTCGCAGAAGCGGGCGCCGCTGGGGAGGAAGGGATATCTGGAGGTGGCGGTGGACGGGCAGACCAAGCGGGTGCGCATCGTGGACGTGCACATGGAGGAGGACGCGGCGAAGCTGCTGCACCCGGAGGATGATCGGGGGCACTCCCTGGTGGACTTCAACCGATCCGGGGTGCCACTGCTGGAGATTGTGAGCGAGCCGGACATGGCCTCGGCGGCGGAGGCCGAGGCCTACATGAACGCGATCAGGAATGTGCTGCTGTATCTGGGGATCTCGGAGTGCCGGATGGAGCAGGGGCAACTCCGATTCGAGGTGAGCATTTCGCTGCGGCCGGAGGGGGCATCGGACCTGGGGACCCGGGTGGAGATCAAGAACCTGAACAGCTTCCGGTCGGTCACGGGGGCGGTCGGGTACGAGATCGAGCGGCAGTCCCGGGCGCTGGATGAGGGCGAGGAGCTGGTGCAGGAGACGCGGCTCTGGGACGACGAGCGCGGTGTGACGGAGACGATGCGGACGAAAGAAACCGCGATGGACTACCGGTACTTCCCGGAGCCGGACCTGGCGCCGCTGGTGGTGGATGATGAGTGGATCGCGCGCGTGCGCGCGGAGCTGCCGGAGCTGGCGGATGCGCGGAGGGGGCGGTTCGTCGAGCAGTACGGGCTGTCAGACTATGACGCGGGGATTCTGACGGGGGACAAGGCACTGGCCGATCTGTTCGAGGCGACGGCGGCGGAGGGCGCGCCGGCGAAGGCGGCGGCGAACTGGCTGACGGGGGAGTTTCTGCGGCTGCTGAAAGAGGGCGATGTGGAGGCGGGGGAGACGAAGGTTGAGCCGAAGGCGCTGGCGGAGCTGATTGCGCTTGTCGAGGGGGGGACGCTGAGCGCGTCGGCGGCGAAGCAGGTGTTCGGGAAGCTTTTTGGGACGGGTGGATCGCCTGCTGAGATTGTGAAGGAGCTGGGACTGGCTCAGATCAGCGACCAAGACGAGCTGGCCGGGGTGGTGGATGAGGTG
>JAUVSA010000227.1 GCA_030597345.1 Bacillota bacterium | reverse complement strand
TGGATCCGGGTGTTCATCTCCAGGAAGTGGAAACGCCCGTGCTTATCCAGCATGAACTCGACGGTGCCCGCGTTGACGTACCCGACCGCCTTCGCCGCCCGCACCGCGGCGTCTCCCATATGATGGCGGAGCCGCCGACCGAGTGCCACGCAGGGCGACTCCTCCAGCAGCTTCTGGTGCTTGCCGGTCTGAATCGAGCATTCCCGCTCGCCCAGGTGGATGACCTCGCCGTGTTG
This sequence comes from Bacillota bacterium, assembly GCA_030597345.1. Lineage (GTDB taxonomy): Bacteria > Armatimonadota > Hebobacteria > Hebobacterales > Hebobacteraceae > JAUVSA01. Next base: position 3,771 of record JAUVSA010000227.1, on the reverse strand, counting down.
ATCGGCCAATATCTGAAACTCGACGTGCCGCGGCTCCTCCAAGTATTTCTCCAGATACACATCCCCCCGGCCGAAGGCCGCCTGTGCCTCTGACTGTGCCAGCCGGAGATTCCGGGTCAGATCATCCTCGTTGTGGCCCACCCGAATGCCGCGGCCCCCTCCTCCCATCGCCGCCTTGATCAGCACCGGGTAGCCCAGTCGCGCGGCCGTTCGCACCGCGTCTTGCTCGCCCTGCACGACCTCATCGCTGCCCGGGATCACGGGAACGCCGGCCTGCCGCATGATCCGGCGCGCCGCCGCCTTGTCCTGCATCCGCCGGATAGTCTCCGCCCGCGGGCCGATGAACTTGATGTTGCAGATCTCGCAGTTCTCCGCGAACGCAGCTATTTCGGAGAGATTCCCATACCCCGGATGGATGGCGTCCGCGCCCGTGTTCAAGGCCGCCTGCATCAAGTTGGGGATGTTGAGATAGCTGTCCTTGTTGGCGGGGGGACCGATGCAGACCGCCTCGTCCGCGAGTCGGACGTGGAGGCACTCCTTGTCTGCCTGGGAGTAGACGGCCACCGTTGGTATGCGAAGTTCCCGACAAGTGCGGATGATCCGGACGGCAATCTCGCCGCGGTTGGCGCTCAAGATCTTCTTGAACACACAGACCTCCGCATGGATGACGTCGGATTCCCGCACGCCCACCGTGGGCCCGCAGGTCCGCTTCCGATAGGCCGGATCGGCCGCTCAGAAACTGCCATGGCCGGGATGGGGACAGCGCACCGTGCCGGAACTCGGATCGTACTGGTACGGCTCTTCACCCACCGGGCAGGTGAAGCTAAGCGAGGCCGGACTCTCGAGGCTCCCGAGCGAGGGGGGATAGCCGCCCATGTTGCCCTGATAGATAGAGATCGCGTAGCGCAGCTGCTGCACGTTGGTCTGACACAACACGTCTTGGGCCCGATCCTTGGCTCCACCCAGGGTGGTAGTCGCGCCTCCTGGCTGGGACGACCCACCCGTAAACCCTCCGCCGTAAAGGGTGAACAAGATGCCGATGATCACGATCACCGCCAGCAGGCCAATGAGCGTGAAGTAGCCGACCTCGGTGCTACGCCAATCCGATCGTAGATTCCTCATCGATCTCTCCGCCACCCTCTTCGGGCTCAATCAGCAGCAGCGTCTGACCGTACTCCACCGCCGCTCCGTCCTCGACCAGTAGTCGAGAGACGACTCCGGTGACCGGCGCCCGAAGTTCGTTCGGAACCTTCATCGCCTCGATCGCCGCGATCAACTGTCCCTCCCGCACCCGGTCCCCCTCCCGCACGATCTCCCGCGGATCGAGCATGCCTCCATTGTGGAAGATGCCCACCACCGGGGACACCACCGGCAGTCCTGCCCTCTCGGCTTCCGCCGGCGCCGCGGCCTGCTCTTCTTCCGCCTCCGCCGACGTCTCAGCCTCGACCTGGCTGCGAACCCGCGTCCCCTCCGGCCCTCGCGAGATGCTGACCTTGAAATCCGGGAGTTCGAGAGAGAGCTGCGTGACGCCAGATTCACGCATCAACTCGATGAGTTCCTCCACCCTGCTCAGGTCCACCGCGCTCGCCCCTTCCCGGCCTCGCCGGGCCTACGAAGATACCCGCTGGACGTACTCGCCCGTCCGTGTGTCCACACGTATCATGTCCTGTTCGTCGATGAAGAGCGGAACGTTGACAATGGCGCCAGTCTCCAGCGTCGCCGGCTTGGAGCCTCCCGTCGCCGTGTCGCCACGCAGCCCGGGGTCCGTCTTCGTCACCACCAGGTCAACTGTGTTGGCGACCTCGACGCCCAGTATCTCATCTCCATGCATTATCACCGAGGCCTCGGCATCCGACTTCAAGTACTTCGCGCCCTCGCCTATCACGTCCGCCGAGAGGCTCTCCTGGTCGAAGGTCTCGGTGTCCATGAACACATAGTCCTGGCCCGTGCGATAGAGAAACTGCATGGACCGGCGGACGATCAGCGCCTGCTCCATGCGTTCGCCGGCCCGGAACGTCTTATCGGTAACCGCGCCGGTCCGGCGATTGCGCAGCTTGGTGCGAACGAAAGCCCCTCCCTTTCCAGGTTTCACATGCTGGAATCTGACGATCGAATAGATCCCACCCCCGGTCTCGATGGTTAGTCCGGTACGAAAATCAGCCGTCGAAATAGCCACTACCTACTCCTGCCTTGGCTCAGGCCCGATTGTACGATGCGGCCTGGCAAAAGTCAAGCCAACCGCCTACCACCACTGCGCGCGAGGTAGGTACATGGGCATCAGTGGAAACAGCACCTCCATCATCCGCAGCGCATCTATCTCGTCCGAGCCTCCCACCGAGAGATCGTTGTGACGGTACAGGTCTCCCGCCCGTCGCCGGCCCATCAGAAGCAGCGGCAGCGCCTCAGGATCAACCACTGCGCACACATCCGTTGTCTCCGAATCCGGTGCGACCGACACCGTTCCACTCTCGATGTGCAGCGTGGCCGCCTGTTCGCCGCTTACGATCCGCACCGTTCCCCGCCAGTCCTGCAGGTCGCTCTCGCCGATCCGGCGGCCGAGCTCCTCACGAATCTCATCGAGGAATCTCTCGACATTGGTGATTATGGCCATGAAGACCTCGTCTGACTCGCTCGGCGCCTCGTATTCCCCCGCCGCGGCCGCCGCGCTGACCAGCCCGCCCTCCTCCGGGAGCTGTATCGCGATGTGCGTCTTGCCGCGTTCTCTGGCTCGCCCCTCCGCATCCTCGATCAGGGCCTGTGCGACCTCCTGCGCGTCCTCCACTTCGGCCACGCACAGCTCCTGGATTAGCGCCCCGTTTGGCATATAGAATGGCTGGTAGTCTGTGATCGCGTATCCGATAATCTTGCCCTCGCGCTCTGCAACGCGGCCGCATTCCTTGTCAGCGTCCAGCGAGGGCGCGTTCCATCCCTGCCTGCGAAACTGGTCCCGCCAGGATTCGGCCGTCACCGGGCCCGGCCCGAAAAAACCCAGCGTCCACGCGCTGAACATCCGTGCCAGCACCTTTTCATCGCCATCCCGGAAGCTCCGAATGGCTAGGTTCTCTGAAGACGCCATGGCTTTCCTCAGTCCTCGTTAACTGGCTTGGCGCGCTCCGCCAGCGCCCGCGCGAAGACGCGATAGACCGCCTCATCTCCCCGCCATTCGAGCAAGCGCGCCTGTGCTGCATATGGAAGGGAAATCCATCCCAGCCGCAGGGCGGTGAAGGTTTGCCTCGACATGGAGAGCGACAGGTCTATCTTTCGCGCCTTCCCCCTCAGCGGGCGCACCTCGCCCTCCCCGCACCTCACGCATATCGGCTCGTGTGGCCGCACAGAAAGCTCGATGATCGGCCGCCGCGCACCGAGCTCCGCGCTTCCCTTCAGCATCTCGGAGAGGGCGTGGCAGATGAAACGTCCCGGATCCAGTAGCTTGTACACGCGGACCTGCTTAGCTACATCCACTAAGCCAAAGCGACGATACAGCCGGTGGGCCACAATGCTGGTTGCCGTGTAGAGCGCCGCGCAGGAATATCGCTCGCCTCTCATCTCTGACATCGCCCGGGCGAGGACCTGTCGCGCCAGCCCGCGCCGGCGAAACTCCGGCTCCGTGCCTACCCCGCCGATTCCCCCCACCTGCACGGTGCTTCGCCGGCCCGCCCGCATGGGGTACGGCACGTAGGAGAGGTGGCTGACGTCCCGCTCTTCTATCTCTGCGAACACCCTGGTCCACGAACCCCGCTTCCGTATCTTCACCTCGGCCGCTTGCCGGAG
>JAUVSA010000118.1 GCA_030597345.1 Bacillota bacterium | reverse complement strand
TTCTTGATCAGGCCGCCGATCTCCTTGGTGGCATTGGCAGAGCGCTCCGCCAGCTTCCGCACCTCATCCGCCACCACCGCGAATCCCTTGCCGTGCTCTCCGGCGCGAGCCGCCTCGATCGCCGCATTCAACGCCAGCAAGTTCGTCTGCTCCGCGATGTCGGTGATCATCTCCACGATCTCGCCGATCTGCTTGGAGCTGTCCCCAAGTGCTCGCACGTTGGCGCCTGACTGCTCGGAGGCAGCGGCGATCTTGCCCATCCCCTCGACCGTGCTCTGCACCACCTCGCTGCCGGCCTTCGCCGTCTGCGCCACCTGGCCCGCGCCCTCGGCGGCGGCCTGGGAGTTCTTGGACACCTGCTCGATTGCCTGGGAGATCTCAGTCATCTGCTTGTTGGCATCTTGCGCGGTCTCAGCCTGACTCTGCGCGCCCTTCGCCACCTCGTCCACCGCCCCGTTGAGCTGCTCCATGGACTTCGCCGTGGTGGTGACGGTCTCGGTCTGCTCGTTGGCGCCCTTGGCGACCTGCCCGATGGTCTCCGCGCTCTGCTGGCTCGCCTTGCCCGAATCCTCCGCCGCCTTCGCCACCTGCGCGCTGCTCTCTGCCACCTGGCTGGCGACTTCGCGGATTCTGTTCACCATCGCCCGCAGCGAGGTCACCATCTGGCCAAAGCTCCCCGCCAACACGCCGATCTCATCTCGCGACGTGGCCTCGATCTCGACCGTGAGATCGTTGGCGGCGATCGCCTCCGCCCCCTTGACTACACTGCCCAGCGGCACCACGATGCCCCGAGTGACAGTGATAGCCACGACCACCGCGAGCACGATGGCGATCAGCGACACCACCATCAGCAGCACCGTGCTGCTGCGCTGCGTGCTCTCGGAACTCAGCATCGCTGCGTTCATCTCCTCACCTGCCGCGACCTCCGCCTGCGCTAGCGCCTCGGCGGCCGCGACGACCGCCGCGTCAACTCCCTCCATGTGCTGGCGCGCCTCCTGCTCGGCGGCTGAGAGCGTCTTAGCCCCTGTCGCCGCCACCTCGCGGCGATGCGCGGCGAACATGGCCCGGGCGGCCGTCTCGAACTTCGCATGCTCCGCGTCCGCGTCCTTCACGAGTTGGCGGAGCGTGTCGTTGTCCGTGGCGATTACTGTCTCTCCATCGAGGTCCCCGCCATCGATAATCGCCGTCACGAACACGTCGAAGTCTTTGATCTTCTCTGCGAACTCCTGCTCCAGCACGTCCAGGTCCGCCACATCCGTCGTGAGCATATGCTCGGTGGCCGCATCCTGGGCTTCCCGAAGCGAGATGACCGCCTCCATGGTACAGTCCGCAATGGGCACCTCTTCCTCCAGGATGATGTCCACTGCCGCCCCGGTGACCTTCAGCGCCCGGTACCCGATCCCGCACATTACCATGATCAGGACAGCCATGATTCCGAATGCCGCGAATAACCGCGTTCCGATCTTCAGATTGGCAAGCTTCATTTTCGCTCTTCAGCCTTTCCTGGGCACTGCCCAGTCGATCTTCCTGTTGGGTTGTTGGGCTGCCGGGTTGGGCAGGAGCTTGCCTCCTGCCCTTTGCCAAATCGGGCAGAACGCGAGGTTCTGCCCCACCCGCATCCTGCCCTAGAAGCCGGCCGCGCCGGCAAAACTCACGATCACCTGCCAACTGTCCTCGCCACCTGAGGAGTGATCGAGGATGCGGGACACACACAGCGAGACCTTGTCAGTCACCTCCACCCCAAGCCCCACGCCACTCACACTCCCCGTGCCTGTTACGTGGTCGAGGATCAGAGTAGCTCTCTCGGCCAGGCCCCACTCCACACCCGCCATGATCTCTGTCTCGTCGTCCAGCCGGATGACTCCCAGGTGCAGCCGCGCTCCCGCCGCATCCTTCGCCAGCGCGACATAGGGCTGAGCCGACTCCCCCTCTGCCAGGTTCTGGACCCCAACGGCTACCGCGGGCCGCCTCTCCTCTTCCTCCTGAAGCAGCACCTTCGCGTTCCCGTACGTCCCCATCTCCCCGTCGAAGCAGCGGTCCGCCCCCACCTCCAACCGGTCGAACAGCCCCACCTGCAGCAGGGCCCAGTGGTTGCAGTCGTCCCCGAAAAGCCGGACGCCGTCGTTCTGATACTCCAGCGCGACCTCGTTGTGGCCCAACACATCGGCCGTCGTCATGACATTCAGCCCTGTGGGCGCCGCGTACGCGCACTGCGCCAGCGCCATCCCCAGGCCAGCTAAGAAAACTGCTTTCCAAACGAAGACTCTCATTGCTTCAGATCCTTTCATCCTGCGTAGCTACCTCGGCTCTTGCCGGGATCATCGGGCCGCGACGGCCACCTTCGCCGTTGCCTTTGCCCTCTTGCCGTTTGTCCGCGACCGCTTCGGCGTCCGCGTGGACGGATTGCTCGCGCCACCTTCCTCAGGTCGCCCCGCAGCAGCCGTCGCGGCAGCTCCCTCAGGCGTGCTGGCAGCACTCGTCGCCACCGGCTCCTCTATCTCCGAGAAGGCTGGCGCCGCTTCTGTCAGAGCATCCGTCTCTTCCCCTCTAAGAATTCGCTCGATCTCCAGCAGGATGATCAACCGCTCCTCCAGCTTCGCAACCCCGCGAAGATACTGCGAATCGGCCGTGGCCACGATAGACGACGGCGGCTCGATCACCTCCCGCGACAGAGACAGCGTCTCCGTCACCGCATCCACGATCAGACCGAACGCCCCACCCGCAGTCTCCACCACCACAATGCGGGAAGCCTTCGTCTCCTCATAGGCCTTCAGCCCGAACCGCTTCCGCAGGTCCAACACCGGGATGATGTTGCCCCGCAGGTTGATCACGCCCTCCACGAACTCCGGCGCCCGCGGCACGTGTGTTATCGCCTGCATGCGGATGATGGTGTTCACCGCCCCGATGTCCAGCCCGTACGACTCTCCGGCCAGCTCGAACACCACGAGCTGCTCCTCTTCCTGCGTCACTGCTTCCTGCGTCACCGCGACTTCCTGAGCTACAGTCACTGCTCTCTCCCTCTCTCGCTCCGCTCCCTGGAGCGCTCCCGCGTGCTCGCCCCCGCCTCGCGGCCGAACCCCACCCCCTGTCCAGCCACGAGGCCGTCAAACCCGACCTCCCACTTCAGCCTGACTGACACGCGCCAGCTCTCCCTGGCCCTAGTAAGCGGGGCTCAAACATTCTTAGTTCACTATCGGTAACTGCCGGCTACAGCTTGAGTGAAATCAATCTCTCATCTTCACTGCCCTCGACTTCCTCGTGCCCGGGGCTTCAGCTTGCCCTGTCCTCCGCTGTCCGCCGCCCGGTACAAATGTGCCAATGGTCACGGGAGGCAAGCGTCGGCCACCGCGCCCGGATTTGCGCACTTGCCACTGGCTCCACAAAACGCAGGGACCCCAGCCAGCCCCTGCGCTTACGAGCGCGCTGTCGGGCAGACCGAAGGCCCTGTTTGTTGAAATCTCAGACGAATTGATTGCGATCCCTCCAAACAGGATCTTCCGGTCGCCCACGGATCAGTGTTCTCCTTCTTATACTATGCGTGTAAGTGACTCTTAGTCCGACGGGGGTGGGGTGAGTGCGACCTGGGCGGCTGCTCAGCACGGGAATTCAGTGGCTGGACGAGCTCCTCGGCAGGCTTCGGCCGGGGGAGAATGTGCTGTGGTGCGCTCAGGCCGGAACTCACATCGAGTTCTTCGTCCGCTCCTTCCTGGAGGCATCCCTCGAGAAGAGCACCCAGGCCGCCTATGTTTCCTTCAACCACTCCCCGGTCACCATGAAGGAAAAGCTCGGCGACCTGTTGAACAGCCCGAACTTCGTCTTGGTGGACTGCTTCACAGATGGCAAGGGCCTGCGCGATCCCATCTTCGCGCGCTTCTACGACAGCGCCGGGCGCGACGACCTGATGCGCGTCGAACGCATAGCCGAGCCAACCACTCCGGACAGCTTCATTGCCGCCATGAATGAAATCACGGAGAGGCAGGGCGTGGGAGCTGTCTACGTATTCGATAGCCTGAATGGAATGCAGGAGCTGTGGGGCGGCACCACTCACGAGCACCTCTTCTTCTCCTACGCTTGCTCCAAATTGCGTGATCTGAGGAGCACTGTGTACTGGATCTGCGAACCCGATGTGCAGCGCTCCTCCTCCTTCTGCCCCAGCGCCCAGCACCTGGCTCAGGTTGCCATCGATCTGCGCCGGTCCGACAGAGGTCATACCCTCCAGGTGGTCAAAGCCGAGGGCCGCGCGCTCACCTCTGAAGCGGAGGTGCCCCAGCCCTATGAGATCTCAGGCGATCGAATCCGGCTGGTCGTCGACAGCAAACGAGAACTCGTGCAGTTGGGAAAGCTCATCCGCTCCGCCAGACTGAAGCGAGGCATCTCTCAGGCGGAACTGGGCGAGCTGCTCGGGGTCACTGCGAGCACCATCTCCCAGGCGGAGAACGGCCTCATCGCGCTATCGCTCGGCAACCTCTTCCGCGTGGCGCGCGAACTGCAACTGGACCTGGCGCCGGTATTCGGCAAGGCCAAGCCGCCTCAGGACTCCGCCAGAATCCTCAGGCGGAAAGATCGCGCCCGCACCCGCATCGCCGGCAGCAGGCAAAAGACCATCTACATCGACCGCCTGCTGGAGACAGACATGGTCGATAAGCTCGACCCAACGGTGGTCACGATGCCACCGGGCGCGAAGCTCAACAAGCACTTCTCTTCCCGCAAGGGAGTTGAGTTTGGCCTGGTGCTCGCCGGCAACCTCGAAGTGGAGGTCGCCGATAAGGTGCGGTCCCTCCGCGAGGGCGACAGCATCTACCTCGATACCGACACGCCGAGCCGGTGGAGCAACCCGGGAAACGAAGAAGCCAAGGTGCTGTGGGTTGCCCTCAGGTAGCGCCGCCATCGATTGCGCGGGGGTGGAAGGCGTATTGCATCCGCTGACTTGGCTGGGCCGGTGGGCGGCCGCGGCGCGCCCTTGTGCTCATGTGGACGGGGCACGCAACCCTTCAACCTGCAGTCCCCAGATGCAGGTTGGCAACTCGACCTGCATTGCTCAGGTGCAGGTCGCCAGCGCGGTTCCGACGAACAGCACCAGGTCTTCGCTGTCGATCACTGCCGTAGGAAAGGACCGAGTCCATGAAAATCATTGGCCTCACGACATACGCCGTAGCAGTCCCGCCGCCCCACAAGGGAGGCATGCACTGGGTCTTCCTGAAGCTCACCACCGACGAGGGCATAGTGGGCTTCGGCGAGGCGCACTGGGTGCCATTCCGCCCGCCCAGTGTCGTCCAGTTGATGAAGGACATGGGCGAACGGTTTGTCGTCGGGTCTGACCCATTCAAGATCGAGAAGCTGTGGCAGACGCTCTACGCCAGCGAGTTTGGGCAGCACCCGGACTTGACCAAGCTGGGAATCATCACTGCCTTCGAGATGGCGTGCTGGGACATCGTCGGCAAGGCGCTGAACCAGCCGATCTACAACCTCCTCGGCGGACAGCTCTGGGAGAAGATCAGGTCGTACACCTACCTGTATCCCACGCCCGAGCAGCCCCCTGACGCGAACGTGCACGCCGATCCTAAGATGGCAGCGGAAAGCGCGACTTACTATGTTGAGCAGGGCTTCACCGCGGTGAAGTATGACCCCATTGCGCAAGGAGGTATCACCCCCAGGCAGCTCTCCCTCGAAACCCTGGATAACGCGGAAGCTGTCACCGAAAGTGTAAGGAATGCCGTCGGGAACAAGTGCGACATACTCATCGGGACCCACGGCCAGATGACGACTTCCAGCGCCATCAGGCTGGCGAAGAGGTTGGAGAAGTATGACCCCCTCTGGTTCGAGGAACCCGTTCCCCCCGAGAACGTGGACGAGATGGCGAGAGTCGCCCGCTCCACCAGCATTCCCATCGCCACCGGAGAGAGGCTGTCCACTAAGTATGAGTTCGCCGAACTGCTCGGCAAACAAGCAGCCTCGATCCTCCAGATGGACCTCGGGCGCGTCGGCGGGATCCTCGAGGCCAAGAAGATCGCCGGAATGGCCGAGGCGCACTACGCCGAGATAGCGCCTCACTTGTGGTGCGGCCCGATAGCCTGGGCGGCGGCCCTACAGCTCGACACGTGCAGCCCCAACCTCCTGATCCAGGAAGGCATAGACACATGGGACGGCTTCTACGCCGAGATCGTGAACGAGCATCCCCGCTGGGAGAACGGGTACATGATACCCCCGACCGGCCCCGGTCTGGGCGTCGAGCTCAATGAGGAGGTAGCCATCAGGCACGCCTACCCCGGGACGTAATCAGGCCCAGTGTGGGACACCGGGCTGTGGGACACCGGGAGGTCGGAGACCAGTTGTTGGGCGCCAGTTGCTGGGCGCCGGTTGCTGGGCGCCAGTTGCTGGGCCCCAGTTGTTGAGCACGCCTGTGCGCTGCATCGTGCACAAGAGACCGGGTACCGCAGGCTTCAGCCTGTCCGCCCTTGCCACCCATCGCAGGATAAAGCCTGGGGTACCCGTCCTCCCCGCAGGGAATCGCATCCTCACAGCGAAGAACTTAGCTCTGGGTGTTTGCCGGCCGCGCATCCTCGGGAGAGGAGCAGTCAATCCCCGCGCGAGGTCACTGACGTGAAAGCCGAACTCACTCTCTGCAGCCGCATAGTACTTGCCGTCCTTCTCGCGGCCCTGCTACCCCTTCCCGCCGGATGCGGAGGGCCAAAGCAAGACCCCGCCCAGTTCGTCGGCGTCTGGGACCGGTACTATGGCGAGGA
>JAUVSA010000190.1 GCA_030597345.1 Bacillota bacterium | reverse complement strand
GACGGGGTGGCGGACCGCGAGTACCGGGGTGTGGATGTCGGTGGGCGGCGCCGCACGTAGCGACTGAGGGTGATTAACACTGTCGATGTGGAGACGTATCTGCGCGGGGTGGTGCCCTCGGAGATGCCGGCCGGTTATCCGGTGGAGGCGTTGAAGGCGCAGGCGGTGGCGGGGCGGGGGCAGGCGTTCGTGAAGGCCGGGAGGCATCGGCGGGAGGGGTTCGATCTGTGCGCGGGGCCGCACTGTCAGGTGTACGGGGGAGCCACGATCGAGGATGAGCGGAGCGATACTGCGGTCGAAGAGACGAGGGGGGAGGTGTTGGTGTGGGAGAATCGGGTGGCGGATACGCTGTACTCGTCGAACTGCGGGGGGCACACGGCGAACAACGAGGACTACTGGGTGGGGCAGCGGCCGGAGCCGTATCTGCGGGGGGCGCCGGACTTCGATGAGGCGGAACTTGGGCTGAGCTTTCCGCTGGCGCGGGGGGCGCTCGAGCGGTTTCTGAAGTACGCGCCGGCGGTTAACTGCAATCATCCGGGGCATGCGAGGGCGAGCACGATTCGGTGGTGGTCGGTGACGCCGCGGGGGGAGCTGGAGGAGACGCTGCGGCGGGAGGTCGGGGAGTTCGGGGAGCTTCTGGATGTGCGGATCATGGACAGGGGGGAATCGGGGATCGTGCGCGATGTCGCGGTGGTGGGATCGCGGAAGCTGGTGCGAGTGAGAGGCGGAGCAGATATCAGGCGGGCGCTGGGGGGGCTGAACTCGGCGTTCTTCGCGGTGGAGCCGGTGAAGGGCGAGGGGGAGCTTCCGGCGGCGTTCGTGATCTGGGGGGCCGGGTGGGGGCACCAGGTGGGGATGTGCCAGGTGGGGGCGGCGGGGCTGGCGGGGAAGGGGTGGGGGTATCGGCGGATATTGGCGAAGTATTATCAGGGGTGTGAGGTGAAGAGGCGGTATTAGGGCGAGGGCGCTTCGGCACTGAAGTGCCGAAGCAACGGGAACACCGAACACCGATTATCAGGGGTGTGAGGTGAAGAGGCGGTATTAGGAGGCGCGGTGGTGTCGGAAGAAGAGATTGCAAAGCTGTCGTCTGGTAGCCCGGTAGACGGGCGGTTTCTGGTGGCCCGGAAGGAGCTGAGGGACACGCGGGCGGGGAAGAAGTTCCTGGACCTGACGCTGATGGACCGGACGGGGCGGCGGGTGACGGCGCGGGTGTGGGATGAGGCGGCGACGATTGCGGAGGGGTTCGAGCAGGGAGATGTGGTGACCGTGGTGGGGAAGGCGGAGAAGTACAGGGAGGAGCTGCAGCTGCGGCTGGCGCGGGTGGAGGCGGTGCCGCCGGAGGAGGCGGACCCGACCGAGTTCTTGCCGCGGACGAAGAAGGACATGAAGGCCCTCGAGGCGCGCCTGGCGGAGGTCGTGAAGTCGATCGAGGAGCCACACCTGCGGGAGCTGCTGTTGAGCCTGTTCCAGGATGAGGAGTTTCGGGGACGGTTCGGCGCGGCGCCGGGGGCGAAGGTGCTGCACCACGCGTATGTGGGGGGGCTGTGCGAGCACACGGTGGAGGTGGTGGAGCTGTGTGAGAAGGCGGCGGAGGTCTTTCCGGAGCTGGATCGGGACCTGCTGGTGACGGCGGCGGTGCTGCACGATATCGGGAAGATGGAGGAGCTGAGCTGGGGGACGGCGTTCGATTACACGGACGCGGGGAAACTGGTGGGGCACCTCGTGCTGGGGGAGAGGCTGGTGCGGGAGCGGGCGGAGAAGGGGGAGGGCTTTCCGGAGGAGCTGAAGCTGCGGCTGAGCCACATGATCCTGAGCCACCACGGGACGGGGGAGTTTGGATCGCCGAAGGCGCCGATGACGGCGGAGGCGATTGCGCTGCACCATGCGGAGGATCTGGACGCGAAGGTGAACATGTTCCTGGGGGAGATCGAGAGGGCGCGGGAGCAGGGGCGGCGGTGGACGGAGCGGCATTTTCTGCTGGGGCGATCGTTGTATGTTGGGGAGGGGGAGAGCGAGGACGATGCGGATTAGCTACTCGCGGTTCGCGACGTATCGGATGTGCCCGCAGCAGTATAAGCTGCAGTATGTGGACCGGGTGCGGGTGCCGACGGCGGTGCAGCTCCACTTCGGGTCGGCGGTGCACGAGGCGCTGAACTTCATGTACGCCCCGCGCCACCTGCGCATGCCGGAGGTGGAGCAGGTGGTGGAGGCATTCGTGCAGGCGTGGCGGGGGCGGGAGAGGGAGGTGTCGGAAGAGCAGCGGCCGGCGTACTTCGAGCAAGGGGTGGAGCTGCTGCGGCGGCACTGGGAGACACACCGGGAGCGAGAGGAGGGGCGGTCCACGGCAGCGACGGAGCAGTTCTTCAACATTCCGTTCGACGAGGGACACCTGCTGACGGGGCGGGTCGACCGGGTGGATGTGCTTCCGGGCAATCGACTGGAGATAATCGACTACAAGACGAGCCGGCGGATGCCGCCGGAGCGGGACATGGAGAGCAACGCGCAACTGGCGATCTATCGGATGGCGGCGGATCACCTGTACCCGGGGCGGGAGGTGACGACGACGCTGGTGTATCTGCTGCACGATTTCGAGATGCGGCTGACGCAGACGGAGGAGTTCCTGGAGGAGACGAGGGACGAGATCCGCGAGGTGCTGGTGGGAATCGAGGGCGAAGAGTACGAGCCGACACCGGGGACGCACTGCGATTGGTGCGCGTATCGGGAGCACTGCCCGCTGTTTCGGGCGCCGGAGGTGCCGGAGGATGTGGAGGTGGATGTGGCGGCGCTGCTGATGGAGTATGCTGAGGTGGAGACGGAGGAGAAGGAGGCGGCGGCGCGGCGGGGGGAGCTGAAGACCGCGATCGAGGAGTACCTGGATCGATGTCAGACGGAGCGAGTGGAGGGCGGGGGGTATGTGGCGGAGCGGAGGAGCTACAAGCGGGTAGCGAGATGGGATGCGGAGCGGCTGCGGGCGGCGCTGGAGCCGCTGGGGCTGTGGGACAGGGTGACACAGGTGAGCAGCGCGGCGGTGCGGCAGGTGCTGAGCTCGGGCGAGCTGTCCGGGGGGCAGAAGCGGGAGATCGAGACAGCAGCGGAATACCGGGAGACGAAGATGCTCAGGGTGAAGCCCGCCGGAGGCGGGGAGCGAGGATGTTGAGGAGACTGAGGAATGAGCAGACGGAGACTGACACGCCCGTGTGTGGATAAGCTGCGGCCGTACACGCCGGGCAAGCCGATCGAGGAAGTGCAGCGGGAGTATGGGCTGAGCGATATCATCAAGCTGGCCTCGAACGAGAATCCGCTGGGCCCGTCGCCAAAGGCGGTGAAGGCGATTCGAGAGGCGGCGGCGGAGGTCCGGCTGTACCCGGACAACGATTGCTACCATCTGAGGCGGGCGCTTTCCGAGAAGCTGGATGTTCCGCCGGACCAGATATTGCTGGGGCACGGGAGCGATGAGCTGATCCACAATGTCGGACTGGCCTTCATCTCGCCGGGGGATGAGGTGGTGATGTGTGAGGGGCCGTTCAGCCAGTGGGAGTTCATAGCGAAGCTGATGGAGGGGGCGCCGGTGTATGTGCCGCTGAAGGATTATCGGTACGACATGGCGGGGATGGCAGCTTGGCTGACGGAGCGGACGAAGGTCGTGTTCATCGGGAGTCCGAACAACCCGACGGGCACGATCGTGACGAAGGATGAGCTTGTCGAGCTGGTGGGGGCGCTGCCGGAAGGCGCGATCCTCGTGATGGACGAGGCGTACTACGAGTACGTGGATGACCCGGCGTATCCAGATAGTCTGGAGCTGGTGCGGGAGGGACGTCGGGTGATTGTGCTGCGGACCTTCTCGAAGATCCACGCGCTGGCGGGGCTGCGTATCGGGTACGGGGCGACGACGCCGGAGCTGGTGGAGGCGATGGAGCGAGTGCGGGAGCCGTTCAACGTGAGCAGCGTGGCGCAGGCGGCGGCGCTGGCGAGCCTGGAGGATGGGGATCAGGTGGAGCGGACGCGGGCTCTCAACACGGAGGGGAAGAAGTACCTGTATCAGGAACTCGAGCGGCTCGGCCTGAAGTACACGCGCAGTCAGGCCAATTTCGTGTGGGTGGACCTGGGCAGGGAGTGCCGCCCGGTGTTCGGGGAGCTGCTGCGGCGAGGTGTGATCGTGCGCACGGGAGACATCTTTGGCGCATCAAACCACATCCGCGTCACGACGGGCACGGAGGAACAGAACGGGCGGTTCGTCCGCGCGCTGGCGGAGGCGCTCGGAGCGGCTTGAGGAGACGGGAGGCAGGGCCGGCGCTGGCCGGGAGAATCTCACAGGAGGGGAGCGGGGGGCCTGGACAAGCAGGGGCTGGGGTAGCATAATGTGTAGGTGTGAGCTTTGAGGGGGGGATGACTGCGGTGGCCGCGACCATATGGTGGGCGGTGGACGGGGAGCGTGCCGGAAGGAGCGTCAGTTCTAATGCTGTGCCGACGATGTGGCATGGAGAGCACAACAACCGACGTCTGTGAGTGGTGCAAGCGGCCGATGCTGCCGCAAGGAGCGAGCATTTCGCAGCAGGCGGCCG
>JAUVSA010000230.1 GCA_030597345.1 Bacillota bacterium | reverse complement strand
AGCAGTTGATCGTGACGGCGACTGAGACGGAGGCCGACGCGCAAGGGGCGACGCCGGAGGCGCTTGCGACTCTCTGGGGGGAGAACATCGTGCTGGCGCTGGGGGGGGGGGCCGCGGCAGAGGGGCCGCCTGAAGGTCCGAGCGAGGGATTCGAGCCATACTACGAAGAGACGCCTGGCGAGAATGTCGAGCCGGCTGTCGAAGAGCCAGCGACGACCAGCGCGGCCGAGCCGGTGGCTGAGGAGGTGGTGGACTGGACGGGAACGGCGCAGAAGTGGGTGCCGGTGTTCAGTCTGGAGACGGAGGGTATGCGGATCGGGTTTGCCCAGGTTGCGGGCCCTCCGTCGCAAGTAGGGAGAGTTAAGGGAGTAGCCCAGCTGCGGCTGAACTTCAGGGGTATCGGGCGTATCTACGCCTACATCCCGGTGTCGAGCATCAGCATGAAGCTGGATCGGGTCCAGGGCGTGAGTGTGTGGGCCCTTGCGGATGTGAAAGTGCTGAACTTCTGAGCAGGCTAGGGAGGAAGAGCAGATGAAGAGTCGCGGACGGAGCATAGCAGTTCTGCTGATGGTGGGCCTGCTCAGCCTAGGGCTGGCGGCCACCGCAGCGCAGGCGTTCGACCTGGGAGATATTCTCAAGGTCGGGGGGATTGTATGGCTGGTGAACCAGTACGACGACGAGATAGACGGCTTTCTGACGAAAGCGCTGGGCGAGCGGGATGCGGCTGCGAGAGGAGCGACGAAGGTGGTCCCGATACTCTCTCTGGGCCGGGGTGGCTATATCGGTGCGGCGCAGGTGGTAGGCAACCCCGAGAATGTGCAGCGGGTGAAGGCCGTATTCCAGGTGGAGGGGCGTTTTGGCGGCGTGCGAGCGCAACTGCTGCTGCCGACCACTACGGACAGGGTGTCCGGGAATCCGGATCGTGCGAAGGGAGTGGGGGTGTCGGCGGTAATTGAGTTCGAGATCTGAGAAACTAGGGGATATCTCAGGCAGCGGGCGTTTTGTGGAAGAACGGGGTGACAGCGTCTGCGCATGAACAGCAGACGCAGTCACTGTACCCCCTGTCCATCGGTACGCGGGGGCCCCAGAAACCGGGGCCCCCGTCGCTATTTCCGGGCCAGGCAGCGGCGCGAATGAGAGCGACGGGGTACAGGAGACCGATCCGGGCGGCGCTAGCGTGGGGGGAGCGGGAGGTGCGCCTCAGTCCAGCAGGTAGACCTTGACGGGGCGGCGGCCGAACTGCATGGCCTCCTCGTAGGTGGCGAAACAGAGGTCGATGCGCATTCCCTTGATGGCGCCGCCGCGGTCGGCGGCAAGGGCGGGTCCGTAGCCGGGAACGTAGAGGCGGGTGCCCATGGGAATGACATTGGGGTCTACCGCGGCAATTCCCTTCTGGGCCTTGAGGCCGGTGGCAGTATAGCCAGTTGCCCATTTGCCGCAGCTGCGAGGCCCCGGATCGTAGGCGGTGGCCTCCATCTGCAGCGGCCGGCGCCAGTGCTGCCAGTATCCGGCGCGAGTGGGGATGCCGCGGGCGCCTCGCATGACGATTCTGTCGCGGCGGGGTGAGACGAGCTCCTCGCTGATCATGGTGCGGGAGGTGACCTCGCCGTCCTTTTCCCAGATTCGCCAGACGCGGCGCAGGAGACCGTGCTGCCCCTGAACGAGAATGCTGGCGGGCCCGACACGGCGGTCGGGATCGGCCAAGACGAAGGTGTCGGCCTGGAGGGTGATGTCCTCGGTGACCTCCCGGCAGGCTACGCGGGTGACGCGGATCTCGAGCCCTTCGGCGAGAGGAGTGTCAGGCGAGGGGTGGGTACGGTCGAGGGCACCGAGGGTGATCTCCAAGGTCGCCAGAAGCTCGCCGACGGTGGCGGCGGAGGTGGGCAGATCGCGGATCTCGGCGTCGACGATGACGGTTACCTGGTGAGGCCGAGCGGCGCCGCCGGCGCCCTGCGGTTCGGCCTGCGTCCCAGGCGAACAGAGGACGGAGGCGGCGACGGCCGCGAGGCCCAGGGAGAATCCTCTCAGCACAGCTTTTGGCTCGGCCTTTTGGCGCATGCGTACCAGCACTGCAGTCGGTTGCTAGACGCCGCGTTGAGGAAGCGACGCACGGGCCGCGCGGGCTTCGAGGCAATTGCAGTGGGAACGCTGGCGTGACGCGTAGTGTAGTGACGGGTAGTGTAGTGACGCGTAGTGTAGGTGGTTCTTCGAGTGGCTGAGAAGAGCGAGGGTATCGATATCGCGGCCATCATTCTTGTACCACAATCCAGGAGTCGGGTCAAGCAAGGCTTGTGCTTTGTGGGCCCGCCGAACCGCACGGGGCTGCCCCGGAGATGGCCCGTGCCCCCTGAAATAGGCTAAGCCGGTCGTCCGAGACAGCCCCCTGTGGCCGGCGCCAGGGCTGCCAGATGCACTTATTCCACAAGGAGGCGCCTGCCGTGAGGCAAAGGGGCAACGAGAGCGCGTGCCGAAGCCTAGCTTCCACTTTGAGGAGGCCGAACGGATGAGAAGACTCGGGGTATGGCTGGTCGCCGGTTTGGTGGTGGTGGGAATGGTCGAAGCGCGACTGCCAGCGGAGGGAGCAAGTGGGGCAGAAGGGATGTTCGATCGGTTTGGGGGGTGGCGGCAGACCAGGACGGCTGCCACGGGTTGGTTTCGAACGGCGATAGCGGAGGGCCGCTGGTGGCTCGTGGATCCGGCGGGGCATCGGTTCTTGAGTGTGGGTGTGAACAACGTCAACTTCCGGCCGGACGTCATCCGCGGGACAGATAGGAGCCCCTACAACGAAACTGTCAAGAGAGAGTATCGGCACGAGAGCGAGTGGGCTCAAGTGGCGGTGCGGCGCTTGAGGGGGTGGGGGTTCAATACCGTGGGGGCTTGGTCGGCGCAGCTCACGTGGGAGCAGGGGATGCCCTACACGGTGATCCTGAACTGTGCGGACCTGGTGTCGTGGGGGGAGGGGAAGTCATTTCCGGATGTGTTCGATCCGGCATTCGAGCAGGCGGTGGCGCGCTATGCCCGCCGAACATGCGGGCCGCTGGCCAGTGATCCGGCGCTGATCGGATATTTCACGGACAATGAGCTATGGTGGGGCCATGAGGAGGGAGGCTCGGAGACGCTGCTGGCGGAGTTCCTTGGGCGGGAACACAGCGCTCCCGGGCGGCAGGCTCTGGGATGGTTCCTGGAGCGGCGGTATCTGAACATTGCGGAGCTGAACGAGGCTTGGGGGACAGAATACGGCTCGTTCGCGGAGGTCGGTCGGATACCGCAGGTGGGCTCGCGGATTCCTGAAGAGGATGTGGTGGACTTTCAAGGGCTGGTCGCCGAGCGGTATTTCCGAGTGACTCACGACGCAATCCGGGAGGTGGATGAACACCATCTGATGCTGGGGTGCCGTTTCGCGGGCGATGCCCCGCGCGCGGGGCTGGAAGCAATGGGCCCGCATGCTGACGTGGTATCGGTCAACCACTATGACGTGCATCCGCCTGCGGAGATGCTGCGGGAGATCCACCGAGTAACGGGGCTGCCGGTGATGGTAACAGAGTTCAGCTTTCGGGCGAGGGATAGCGGGCTTCCGAATACGAGGGGGGCGGGCATTGTCGTAGACACGCAAGAGGAGCGGGCGACACACTTCGAGAGATACGTGGGCGAGCTGATGGGGCTGCCAATGGTCGTCGGCTACCACTGGTTCGAGCACTCCGATCAGCCGGCAGAGGGAAGGTTCGATGGCGAGGACAGCAACTACGGCGTGGTCGATATTCGCGATGAGCCGTACACAGCACTGGTGGAGGTGATGGAGCGCGTAAACGACTCGGTCTATCACCTTGCGACGAAGCAGGCGGGAGCGGGAGAGGGGGGCGGGCGACGGGCGCGCAGGGCCAGGGAGACACGACTAGGAGAGACCACTAGATGTACGCGTGCCCCGGGGACGGCGGGGTACCGCGGGGCACGTACTCCCCCTGGCGTAGGAGGGAGGGCGGCTGAGTTATT
>JAUVSA010000012.1 GCA_030597345.1 Bacillota bacterium | reverse complement strand
GCGAGTCGCGCCCCACTTGGGGAAGCATGTGCCAGATCCGAGGCGACCCGCCCGTACGCTCCTCCCGGAGGAGGCACTCTCGGGCGTCCGTGGCGCGGGGTGAGGTGGGCACGTAGCTGGTGTCCCGGTGGGACGTAACCGGTCCGGCCAGCACACTGTCGTAGCAGAGAAAACCCAGCCCCGTCGGGCTCCAAAACGAGCCCATGACATCGTACACACCACTGTGTCCGCTGCACATCAGATGCAGCCACGGCCGGGGCGTGTCGGGGCGAGTGATGATGAGGGAGCTGTCGGTCAGGAATCCCTGTTCGTCTCGAACATCCTCGAAGTGCGAGTGGCGACTGGCGAGCAGCTCCGCCTCTGCATCTGAGAATCCGGCGCGGGGCGACTTGCCGGCAGCCAGGTTGCGCCTTGCCTTCAGCACCAGTCTGTCCAGCTTGGCTTGACGTCCGGCCGACGCGGCCTTTCCTTGCCTCACAGTGCTTGCTCCCTGAACAAGAAACGCTGCGACGTCGGCCGCAGGCACACGACGTCGCAAGTCGGTCGGTAGTATACCAACCCCACAAGCCGCCGACAAGGAGGAGGGGTCTATAGTGTGGGCGACAGCGGCCGACCTTGATGGAGGCCGCGTGGTGAGTCATGCCCGGCAAGCAGGATCTCTGGTAGCAACCGACTAGGGGACAAGCAAAGGCAGCTAGAGTATCGTCTCCACCTCTAGCAGCCTGCGAGTACGGCGCAGGTGTGGGTCGAGCTCCAGCGCGCGACGAAGAGGAGCTTCCGCTTCGGAATCCCGGCCCATGGCTTTCAGCGCGAGCCCCAGGCAGAGCTGAACGCCGGGATCTTCGGGCGCCTCCTTGGCGCGCTCCTCCGCGAGCTTCAGGCTCTCTTGCAGCAGGGCTTTGGCCTCGTCGCCGCGGCCGAGCTTGCGGAGGCTGAGGGAGCGGTAGATGTGCAGTTCGCTTTCAGGCTTGTGATAGTGTTCGGAGGCCGCCGCCTCCCAGTGCGAACGGGCGGCGGGCGCGTCTCCCAAGGCTTCAGAAGCGGCCCCGGCGCACCAATGGCCGCGGGCGTCGGCGGGCCGCGGGGGTCGGCCGATGCGCAGGTTCTCCGGGTATTCGAGCGCCTGCTCGAAGTCCTTGAGAGCGCCCTTGAAGTCGCCGCGGTCGAAGTGCGCGCTGCCGCGCCCGAGATAAGCTTCCAGGTAGAGGGCGCGCATGCGGAACTCCAGCTCCCAGCGGTGGAAGGTGCGGCTGGCGAGGAGGGAGATGGCGCGGTCCCACTCTTCGAGCTCCAGGCAGCAGACAACCTGCCGCGCGGCGATGTTGCCGCGCCGCTGGACGCTGGCGGGGGCTTCATCCAGCGCGGCCAGCCGATCCTGAGGGTCCGCGCGGCGCTCCCGTAGGACTTCGTCGAGCTCCAGGTACAGACGAAGATCATCCGGCTTCAGCTTCACCGCGCGGCGAAGGGCCTGCTCTGCTTGGGGCAGGTCCTGGTGCACTTCTCTGTAAGCCAGTCCGAGATTGCGCTGCAGGACAGCGTGATCTTCCATCCCCTTGGCGGCCGCCTGCCACTCCCTCAGCCCTTCCTCTCGCCTGCCCTGGCTGTAGAGGAGTGTGCCCAGGTGGCAGTGTGCGCGCGCATCGTCTGAGTTGCATGTGATCGCCTCTCGCAGGACGGCCTCTGATTCCCAGTGGTGGGGAAACACGAGTTCCGGGGGCAGCTCGGCGGCCCGCCGACGGCTGGCGGCCGCCTCCTCGTCTCTCCCCATGCGTGTGAGCAAGTGCGCGAGCAAGTAGTGCGCGAGCGGAGATTGCTCGACCGGAGGGACTCTCTTCATCGCCCAGCCCAAGAGCTCGGCGGCCTCAGTCCAGAGCCCTGCCGCGAGGTAGTCGAGGGCCAGCTCGATCCAGGGATCGGGGTCCGCAGGCACCACGTCCTGGAGCTGGCGCAGGCATCGCGCCGCCACGCGGGGGCGCCCCAGGGTCCGCGCGCAGAAGTGCGCTTCGGCAAGGGCAAGGCGGTCGAGAGGACCGGCTTCGAGCTCTCTCTCCCCCTCTTTCGCGCGACCGGCGTGCCGCAGGGAAACCGCAAGCATTGCGGCAGCGCGTGCGTCTTCCGGCTGATGCTGGAGGCTGGCCCGCAGCATCTCGGCCGCTTGCTCCCAGTGGCATCTGCGCATCGCCATCAGACCGAGCTCCACGCGCGCGGCGTGGGCGAACTCCGGCCGCTGCGCGGCGCGCCGCAGCTCCACTTCGGCCTCTTCCTCTCGGCCGACACGCACCAGGGCGAGGCCGAGGTAGTAGGCGGCCTCGGCGCTCTCCGGCACGAGGCCGGCGGCACTGGTCAGGCGCGCGACCGCCTCAGTGGGGCAAAGCTCAACGGCAAGCCGGCCCAGCGCGATCGCCGCGGGAACGCAAGTGGGGTCAAGTGCCAGCGCCTCCCCGTATAGCTCCCATGCGCGCTCGCGCTCATTCAGTTTCTCGGCCCGCAGCGCGCGCTGGCAGAGAGCGCCCGGGGTTGTCCCCTCATGCTCGGCATCGAGGCGCACGGGTGTGGTGCGCGGCTTCTGGTTCTCCGTATGTCGGATGAGCTCTCCGTTGTTGCAGTCGAGCACGATGAGGGTGACGGGCTCGCCCTTCGCCTTCCCGCCCTCAGCAATCTTCATGCGCAGTGGGGAGTCGGGGGAGAGGTCGGCGCGCTGCTCGTGGACGACGCGCCCTCCCGCGAGGAGACGCACCAAGGCACGGGGGTAAGCGCGGGTGACTGCCACGCCGCATTCGAACTGTGCATCTCGTCTCGCCAGGCGAACGGCGGCCTCCCGATTGGCCCAGGAGAAGCCGCCGATGCCGCCGACTGGATACCACCATTCCACCCATCGCTCGACGAAGTGGGGAGGCATTACCCGCAGAATGGCCTGGGTGAGGAAACGGCCGCTCTGGATCTCGCAGTACGGCCCGTCGGTGTCGGTCAGCGCGGCTGCCCACACCTTGGCATGATGCGCGGCTCCCCAAGTGAAGAACTTCTTGCCGACCGAGTCGTGCACATCGGCGAAGTGGACCACACCGAAGTTGCTCTCCTTGTAGTACACGCCGAAGAAGTCCTCAAGGCTGTCCACGATGAAGACGTCATTGGCGCTCTCGAAGGCGGTGTAGCGAGACAGGTCCTTGCCCTCGTGGAGGGGCCAGCTAATGTCATGGCTGCCCCAAGTGAAGGCGTGAGTGCCGGGGTAGATGAGGCGCATGTCGTCGCGGGCCGGCACCGCGGCATTGGCCCAGAAGTAGTATGGGTGGGGCAGCGGGGTGCGGTTGGCGAGCGCGATCTCGGTCTCGATGGCCGCGCTTCCCGGGCGGAGTCGGATTCCAACCGCCCAGCTCATGCGGGTCATCTGCTCTACATCACCCACCCAGATGACGGCGCTGCCGTCCTTCTCCTGGACGGCTCGGGCGTCCACAGGCGACAGAGTAGTCACCGTATGCCCCTGGCGCGGGAAGTTCCACTCCACTCCCCCGCTCACCCAGGCTCCGCGGAGGCCGATCAAGCCTGGCTTGACTACGCTGTTGCGGTGGAAGACCTCCTGCCCGCTGGGCTTGTGCAGCGCGGAGTAGATGCGGCCGCCGACATCGGGGAGCACGGTAACCCGCAGGTACTCGTTCTCCACCACCAGCGCGCGGTAGCGAACCGGGCGGGCATTTTCTCCGAGGTCGTCGAGCAGAGGATAGGGGTAAACGCTTTCTCGGCCCTTCCGCTGGAAGGGCGGGTTGGGGTCCGGCGGGCCCCAGACATAGGTCGGCAGCTCCAGAGTCTCTTCTCGGACCTCAACAGCCAAGCGCGCGCCTTTCCTGCGCCGCTAGAGCAGGCGCTTCACGAACGCCAGGTTGCGCGCGGCGTTCCCAACGGGCCCTCTCCGGCCTCGGTCTCGAGCGCCAGGTAGCCGTCGAAGCCCAAGCGCGCGGCCTCGTCGAACAACTCGGTCCACGGCTTGATGAGCACACCGTCCATCACTCCGATCTTCATCTGTTACCGGGATTCCCCATATCGACCAGCCTCTCCTCCCACATTCCCCATATCGGGCGGGGATGGATTGAGGTAGGGCGGCAAGAAATACAGGTGGGGAGCCGAGATTGGGCGACCGCAGCAACGCGGTTCGCTTCTGCCGCCAGCGTCATCCGCTCCAGGCTGAGCCGCCTGCTTCTCCCCGCCCCCCCCACACACATGCATTCAAACCTAGGTTCTTTCCTTCCAGTCCAAATGCACGCGCTGCGTGTCCGGGGAAATGCGGGCGGTCGCTCTCCCTTGAAGCGTCGCCAGCAGCGCTTCGCCGATCGCTTCCCTCCGCCACCCTCGGAGCAGGGGCACGCGTGCCCGCTCCCCATGGAGTACGACGGCCGTGAGGTCGGAGCGATTGGCCAGGCGACTGGGTGATACCTGCATCTCGGCGGCGAGAGATCGAAGACACAGGACGAGGAAGTCCACGGTCGGCTGCATGTCCTGGGGAAGCAGCAGAGGTTTCGTCAGCTTCGGCGGGGGCTCACCGGCTCCTCTGCCCAGGGCCTCAATCAGACCGGGGCCAAACCTCCTGACCTGTCCAGCGCTAAGACCGCGCACCTCCGAGAGCTCGGCGACGGAACTCCTCGGTCGGCGCGCGAGCTCTACCAGCACGGGGTCGATGCATATTCGCCGCGGTGGGATGTTGTGCTCGCGTGCGGTTTCCTCTCGCCAAGCGACGATCTCGCGAAGACGGATGAGTTCCTCGCCGTCCAGTCGGTCGACGCCCCGGATCTTCCGGAACATATCTCGAGGGTCATCCGGGGTGAAGCGGGATGCATCCTCAAGGGTTTCGAAGTCCTCCCTAGCCCACTTGAGTCTCTTGCGAGAGATGAGCTCTCGCAAGAGGTGGTCGTGCACCGGTTGGAGACAGCGCACGTCTTCCAGCGCGTACTCGACCTGCTTGTCTGTGAGGGGCCGACGCAGCCAGTCGGTGAACGTGTGCGACTTCCCCAGCCTCTTATTGGTTGTACGAGAAACGAGGTCCGCCAGCGATATCTCCTCCCCATACCCCAGCAGTGCGGCCGCAATCTGCACGTCGAACACGGGCGCCACCGGACGGCCGATCATGCCGAAGAAGATACTGAGGTCCTGGTAGCCGGCGTGCAGGACCTTCTCGACCTCCGGATCCAGGAGCAGGTCGAAGAGAGGAGTGAGATCGCTGATGGCAAGTGGATCGATGAGGGCCGCTCGTCCGTTGGCCGCAATCTGGATGGCGCCGATCTCAGCAGAGTAGCGTCCCTCGCCGACGAATTCGGTGTCGATATAGACGGCGGGCCCCTTGTGCAGATCGGAACAGAGAGCGGCAAGCTCAGCAGATGTCTCGATTACCACTTCGCCCTCCCGAGGTGGTAGTTCGGCGACGGTTCAGTGCTACACGCGTCATGGGGGACGGCCATCAGTACGGCCTTCTTGCGCTCAAGATGGGCCACAACGGAGACATCTTCAGTTCTGTCTGTGGGAGCCATAGAAGAGCAGCCCTCTCAGAAAACAACAGAGAAACGCCCAGGGCCGATCGCCGCCTCGGGCACGTCCTCATCATACCACAACTGGCACTGAGTGCGGGTGTTAGGTGCAGCTGAGATACGCTTGAGGGCCGCCAGAATGCCTGGATAGTTTTTACGGGGGGACAGTCAGGGGGGTTTCCGACGCCGATTGTCTCGCTAGCTGGGTCATTATTGCACGCCGATCGACAAACGGTCGCGCCCGCGACCGGAAACCTGGGGTCCACCCGACGATCAGGGACCATCAGGGCCTCTGTGCAAGCTTTGACACGATGTGGTATAATGACACAGCGCCCGCGATGAGAACGGTTCGCGGGCGTTTTTCTGGTGCGTTCCGAAGGGGTCACTCTTCGCATGGTTCCCACAGAGAAGATCAGAAACCTGGCCATCGTCTCCCATATCGATCATGGCAAGACGACGCTGATCGACGCCATCTTCCGCGCCACCCACACCTTCCGGGAGACCAAACGCCTGGAAGAGCGCGTGATGGATACCCACGAACTGGAGCGCGAGCGCGGCATCACCATTCGCTCCAAACACTGCACCGTCGAGTGGGGCGGCTACCTCATCAACATCATCGACACCCCCGGCCACGCGGACTTCTCCGGAGAAGTCGAGCGCGTGCTGTCCATGGCGAATTCGGTGCTGCTGCTCGTCGATGCGGATGAAGGCCCGATGCCCCAGACCCGCTACGTGCTCATGCGCGCGCTGCGGCTAGGACTCCGACCCATCGTCGTGCTCAACAAGGTTGACCGCGCGAGCGCGGCGCCGGACTCGGCCCTCGATAGGACCTTCGACCTTTTCATGGAGCTGGGCGCGAGCGACGCGCAAGCCGACTTTCCCGTCATCTACGGCTCCGCCCTCCAGGGTTGGATGGTGCGCGACCTCGCCACCGACAGGCCCGAAGGGCTGGACGCACTCCTCCAGATGATCGTCGACGAGGTGCCCGCGCCGCCGGTGGATCGCGATGCGCCCTTCCGCATGCAGGTCAGCACGCTCGCCTGGAACGACCACATCGGCCGCATCGGATGCGGGCGCGTGCTCTCGGGTTCTCACCGCCGGGGCGAGCCGCTCGTATGCACCACCACCGAGTGGCGGGATCACAGATGCCGGGAAGGCGAATGGGACGTCATCGGCTCGGAGCCGAGCTGCTCCACTCATCTCTTCGTCATGCGCGGCATCGACCGACTTGAGGTGGAGGAGATCGCAGCCGGTGACATCGTCTGGATCTCCGGCCCCGAAGAGATCACCATCGGCGACACCCTCTCCTCTCCCGAGATGGAGAGCCCGGCGCTCGCGCCGCTCGAGATCGAGGAGCCGACGGTATCGATGTTCTTCCTCGTCAACTCGGGCCCGCTCGCGGGCGCGGATGGCAAGGTACTCACCCTCCGGGCGATCAAGGACCGGCTCGCGCGCGAGCTGCGCGTCAACGTCGCGCTGCGGGTCGAGGACATCGGGCGGGCCGACGGCGTGAAGGTCTTCGGGCGGGGCGAGCTGCTCCTGGGCATATTGATCGAAGAGATGCGGAGAGAGGGCATCGAGCTGTGCGTCTCTCGCCCAGAGGTGATCACCAAGCGGGACGAGGACGGGCAGCTCCTGGAGCCCATGGAGCAGCTCATCATCAACATTCCCGAGCAGTTCCAGGGCATCGTCATCGAGAAGCTGGCGAAGCGCAAGGGCGGGATCGTTGGCATGACCCGCACCGGCGCCGGCACCATGAATGTGGAGTACGAGATCCCGACCCGCGGCCTCATCGGCTATCGAAGCGAGTTCCTGACAGACACCCGCGGTCTGGGCATCATGTCCGCTCGCCTCATCGGGTACGGCCCGTGGTGCGGCGACCTCGCCTCCCGCACCCGCGGCTCGATGGTCGCCACGGCCACCGGCGCCGCCGCCGCGTGGCAGATGGAGCATCTCGAGGCGCGAGGCACGCTCTTCATTTCTCCCATGGACCGCATCTACCAGGGCATGATCGTGGGCGAGCATTCCCGCCCCGGCGATCTGCCCTGCAACCCTACCAAGAAGAAGAACCTGACCAACCATCGGCAATCGAACAAAGAGATCGCCGTCAGGCTCGACATGCCGCGCACGCTGACGCTCGATGCTGCACTCACGTGGATCGCCCGGGACGAGCTGGTCGAAGTCACCCCGACATCGATCCGCCTGCGCAAAGCCATCCTCAACCCGGCCGCGCACAAGCTCATCGCCCGGCAAGCCGCCGAGCGCGGCACCCCCCTCCCCGTCGCCTGACCCGCGCCGTGCCCCTCAAGGCCCTGTGACATCGCCCTGAGACTGGGCGGCCAGCCGGAATGCTGTGACTCTGACATCTGGGAAGGACCGCCGGCCTCGCGGGCGTTTGGCAGGGACACTACGGGTCAGGTTCCCCTCTTGCGTGTGAAGCGCATTTCGCAATGGTCGTCGCCAACACACTTCATCGCCGGCATGGTGAACTCATGTTCGCCACCGAACTCAGTGCACCAGACACGTCCCTCTGTGGCACAGATCGCCAGCGCGATCTGGGAGGCAAGATTCTCGCGGCCGCTTCTCTGCAACAGCTCGAGCCAGGGGCAGCCAAGGATAGTGAAGCGGATTTCGCCGACATCTGTCGCGAGGTCAAACTGATGCCCGTCCGCGGTGAGTTTGAGGGAGAAACAGCGAGCAAGTAGGTCCGTGCCGTTGCCGATGCCCCCGGACAGCTCGCGCGCTTTGCGCGCCTGGATCTTGGCAAGCCCTTCCCAGACCCGCCGGTCGGTTTCCAGCGCGCGTTCGAAGCCTTCGGCCCCCTCGACCTGGAGAAACCACAGGCCATCTACCGCGTGGTAGCTGCGGCGAAGATACTGGACCAGGATGTCTTCTTGGTCTGCCATGAGTCGGACGATGCCTGTCTGCCTGTCTGTCGGCCTTCGGCGGCGCTGTCAATGCCCCTGCGTCGAGGCGACTTTCTCCGAGGGAAGCCGCCAACCTCCAGCGGCGAACGGGACGGGGAGACGCAGAGGGTCAGGCGTCAGGCTTCGGAGGCGCGCCATCTTCCGGGCAGGCCGTCGGAATGGGTTCCGCTTTCCTGTAGGCGACTCCCTGGAATATCCCGACCAGATGCTGTTCATCGTCAGTTACTCGGACGGTGCAGGAAGCGAGGGTCCGCGATCGGTGGATCTCGCTGGCCTCGGCGTGGAGCGCTGCGCCGGCGGGGGGCCGAAGATAGGAGATGCTGACGCTTATGGCGACCGCAAGCGTTCCATGCGAATTCACGGCCGCCGCAAAGGCGAAGTCTGCCAGGGCGAAGATGGCCCCGCCGTGCATCATTCTGAATCCGTTCAGATGCTCCCTGCGGATCTGCATAGTTGCTTTGGCGTAGCCCGGCCGCACCTCCACCAGGGATATGCCGAGATGCTTGGCAAAGAGGTCACGTTCCATTAGATCAGTGATGGCGTGCATCTACCCTCTCCTGCAGCTAACAAGAGAAGGTCGGGGCGGATGTCGCCGCCCCGACCTTCTTCGCTTTCGCTACCGCGATCCGGGGCTCGTCTAGAAAGCGGTAAACAACTCGATAAGGAAGAGATCGTTGGGGATCTCGTCCGCTCCCATCGGTGCATCTTCCTTATTGCGTTCGTACTCGAACTGCAGCCACTTCGGGTAACCTCCGAAGAGGCCGGACCTGATGGGCAGCACGTAGGAGACGGCCAACTGCTCAACGTCCCACGTCATCGTGTTGTTCACCACCGCTGGGACATCGACGTCGAGATTCAGGTAGCGAACGAAGAGGCCCTTGCAGATCCCGCTCATGTCGCGCAGCATCCCCGTGCACTTCATAGAAGGCTCCACGCCGAGCAGAATGGCGTAGCCGTCCTGACCGATCCCACCGACCTCGCCGGCATAGTACTCGATGGTGGCGTAGAACGGCATCCGCTTGTAGGTCGCGTCCAGGCCGTACTTGACCCGGGTCCTGTTGGTGCCGTTGTAGGTCGGGAACATCGCGGCCAAGAATGCGGCATCGGTTCCGTCGAGGGCGCCGCCGCGGCCCGAGATGCCGACGTTGAGGTTGCCCATCTGCCGGCCGTAGCGCGCGCTCGCCTCCAGGTTGCCGGATCGCATTGCAGGGCTGTCTCGGTCGGTCAGATGCATGACCGTGGCGCGGGGAACGGAGCCGCGGTCCATCTGCGAGTCGGCCGCATGCCCTATCAGTCGCGCGCCCGGGCGCTGGGAGTTGAAGATCCCGAAGGCGAAGCTGTCGTCGCCGCGCGTCTGCATATACTGGATGCCGAGAGCGCGGTCCATGGTGAAGGTCTCGGAGAGCGGGTTGTAGTTCGTGGTCTTGCGGTTGCCATAGCCCGGGACGATCCCGAAGGCCTGGCTGCGGCCCTTGCCGATGCGGTACTTGGCGCCCGGGCCGGCGGGGACGTCGAGATAGAAGCTCTCCAGGTAGAGGTAGGACGGGTGGCTGTTGGGCAGCCACGGATGGATGTAGACCTCTGCGTAGGCCTCCTTACCGTTCGAGAGGCGGGCCTTGCTGTAGAGGGACATGCGCTCCCATTCGAGCCAGCTGTCATCCTCCTCGTTCGTGATCACACCGAGACTATCCCGAGTTGCGTCTACGGTGGCATTCACGTAGTAACGAGTCAGAATCCAGCCGTGGACCTCTACCGCGGGTGGGCCCTCCTCGGCAGCCGCCAGCGCGACTGCCCCGAGCAGGATCAACGTCACCAACGTGCAGATGAGCCAGTGGGTCCTCATGGTGTTCGTCCACCACCTCCTGTGTGAGGGTTGTGCGGCCGTGCTCGGCCGTTCCCAGAGTCAATCTGCGGCTCATTCGGCTTTTATGGGGTCACTTCCTTCCGGCGGTCTATCACTTTCTGCTTGCGCTCTCTCGGGCCGGCGATAGTCCTCGGCTCCACGAGTTTTACCTCGATGGTCAGGCCGAGCGCCCTCTCGAGGCGCTGGCGGAGTATCTCCTGGGTACGCAGCAGATGGCGCACGTCCCCCGTTAGCAGAGCGCCCGGCACCTCGACCTGAACCTGCACGGTATCGGCGCCGCTCTCGCGGTCCACAACCACCAGATAGTTGGGTTCGATCCCCTCAATCTGCAGGAGCACTTCTTCGATCTGGGAGGGGAAAACCTTCACGCCGCCAATGACGAATGTGTCGTCGGTGCGGCCGGAGATTCGCGCCATGCGAGCAAATGTTCTCCCACAAGGGCAAGGCTGGAGGTGCAGCGAGGTCAGGTCCCCCGTACAATATCGGATTATGGGCAGCGCTTCCGTAGTGAGCGTGGTGATCACCAGCTCCCCCGTTTGCCCAGGCGGTAGCACCTCGCCCGAATCGGGATCGATGATCTCACACAGAAAATGGTCCTCGTTGATGTGTAACCCGTTCTTCTGCTCTTCGCATTCCCCCGAGACCCCGGGGCCCATCACCTCTGAAATACCATAGTTGTCGGTAGCCGAAATACCGAGAAGGGACTCAATTCTCTGGCGTAGGGGCTCACTCCACGGCTCAGCCCCAAACATGCCCCATCTGAGATGCAAGCTGGAGCGGGCCACCCCCTTTTCCTCCAGCGCCTCCGCGATCTGGAGGGCATAGGACGGCGTGCCCACCAGCGCCGTCGTGCGGAAATCCTGCATGATGCTGATCTGCTGCTCGGCCGCTCCTCCAGACATGGGAATCACCGACGCCCCGATCTCCTCTGCTCCCTGGTGAAGACCGAAGGCATCGGTCAGCAGCCCGTAGCTGAAGGCGATCTGAATGACGTCCTCCTTGGTCATCCCTCCGGCCGAAAGGACCCGCGCCACCAGCTCCCGCCAGTGGCGGAGGTCGTTCTTCGTATAGCCCACTACCGTCGGGTGCCCGGTTGTGCCGGAGGAGGCGTGGATCCTGACCACCTCCCGCAGCGGCACCGCGAAGAGATCATAGGGATACCCGGTCCGCAGATCTTCCTTTACCGTCAACGGGAGAAGGCGCAGGTCGTCGAGAGATCGGATGCGCTCCGGAATGAGCCCCCCCTGTTCGAATCTCCGCCGATAGAAGGCCACACTGTCCCAGATACGGTTGACAACCGCTTGGAGGCGCTCCAGCTGGAGCTGTTCGAGATCCACCCGGGACATGGTTTCGACACGTGGGTTCCAGATTGGCATCGCTGACCTCCCTCACTCCTCTTCCCAGACCTGACGGTAACCCCGTCCCAGGTAGGCGCGCTGCACCTCCCGCTGGTTGAGGAGCTCCTTGGCCGAGCCCTCCATCACCACCCGACCCGTCTCCAACACGTACGCCCGGTCCGCGATCTGCAGCGCTGCGCGCGCGTTCTGCTCCACGAGGAGCACCGTCAGCCCCTGACTACGAAACCGCGGGATGGCCTCGAAGATCGCCCGCGCGGCCCGGGGCGCGAGGCCCAGCGAGGGCTCATCCAGCAGCAGCAGCTGCGGCTGGCTCATGAGGGCGCGGCCAATCGCCAGCATCTGCTGCTCTCCTCCCGAGAGTGTACCAGCAAGCTGCGGCGTCCGCTCTCTCAGCACCGGGAACAGCGAATACACTCGCTCCAGACTCTCCCGCATCTGAGAGCGCTTTTCCCTGCGACTCAAGTGATAGGCCCCGAGCAGCAGGTTGTCCCATACCGACAGAGGAGCGAAGAGTCTCCGGCCCTCGGGCACCTGACTGATGCCCGCCCGCACGATCGTTTCAGGCGCGCTACCCGCGATCGATCGGCCCCGGAACGTGACCGAGCCCCTCCGCGGAGACAGCAGACCCGAGATGGTGCGCAGGGTTGTAGTCTTCCCGGCGCCGTTTGCCCCGATCAGCGCTACGATCTCCCCTTCATTGACGTGAAGAGAAATCCCCTTCAGCGCCTGCACGTTGCCGTAGTATGTCTCGGCGCTCCTCAGAATCAGCACGCTAGGGCTCCTCGCCGAGATAGGCGGCGATCACCCTGGGGTCGCGCTGCACCTCCCGGGGAGTGCCCTCCGCGATCTTCACCCCATGGTCAAGGACCAGCACCTCGTCCGATATCTGCATCACCAGGTCCATGTCGTGATCGACCAACAGCACCGTGACTCCCAGCTCGCGGATGTTCTCGACCAGCTCTCCCAGCCGCGCCGTCTCGGCCGTGGAGAGCCCCGCCGCCGGCTCGTCCAGAAGCACCAGCAGGGGCTCCGCGGCAAGGGCCCGCGCCACCTCCAGCAGCCGCTGCTGGCCGAACGCAAGGGAAAGAGCTGGCATTTCCGGAGCCAGCTTGTCTAGCCCGACAAGCCGAAGGCACTCCCGCGCCCGCTCCGCCAGAGCCACCTCCTCGGACCGCATCGCCGGCAGCCGGAGCGAGGCGCTGAGCAGCCCCGACTTCGCCCGCGTGTGCGCTCCCACCATCACGTTCTCGAGAATGCTCATGTTTCCGAACAATTGGACGTTCTGGAAGGTGCGAGCCACGCCGAAGCTCGCCACCTCATGCGACGGCAGCCTGCTGGCCCGCTTCCCCGCGACCTCGATCTCTCCCTCGTCCAGCGCGTACACGCCTGTGATGAGGTTGAACGCCGTCGTCTTCCCCGCGCCGTTCGGCCCGATAATGGCCTTGATCTGGCCGCGTTGGACCTCGAAGGTCAGGTCGTCCACCGCGACCAGCCCGCCGAAGCGCTTCGTCACATCCGTGAGTCGAAGGAGAACCTCTGCCGTCATCGGCACCAACCTACGCTCTTCTCCTCCCACCAGCTCCCCGTGATCCGAGAAGTCGCCCGATGAGATCTGCGCTCCCCCGCCAGAGGCCCGCGGGCATGAAGACCATGACTGCCACCAGCACAGCCCCGAAGATGATAGTGCTGAACTCCTGAAACGAACGCAATTGCTCGCCGATCAAGGTAACCGCCCCGGCGCCGAATACCGCGCCCCAGATGCTCGCCATCCCCCCCAGCACCACCATCACCACCAGCTGGATCGAGTAGTGGAAGCCGAAGCTGTCAGGATGCACATAGGCGGCGTGGTGGGCGTGGAGGCTGCCGGCAAAGCCGGCCATCGCCCCCGACATGATAAAGACCTGGAGCTTGTAGCGGGCGGTGTCGACCCCGGAGGTCGCCGCCGCCACCTCGCTGCCGTGCACGGCCCGCATCGCTCTCCCCACGCGGGAGTCGATGACGTTGCCTGCAAGCGCTATCGCCAGCACCGCCGACGCGGCCACCAGATAGTACATCCGCAGCTCACTGTCCAGGGCAAGCCCCGCCACCGAGAACGGGGGAATACCCATGACCCCAATGGTACCTTCCGTCAGATCCTCCCACTGCACCATCACGATCTGCACGATCATCCCGAATCCGAGCGTCCCCATAGCCAGGTAGTGGCCCCGCAGCTTCAGCAGGGGACCTCCCACCACCGCCGCGGTAAGTCCCCCCAGCGCAGCGCCAGCCGCCAAGCCAATCCATGGGGACAGCCCGGCCTTGACGCTCAGGATAGCGGAGGCGTAGGCACCGATCCCGACGAAGGCAGCCTGCCCCAGGGACACCTGTCCGGCATAGCCCATCAGCAGATTGAGCCCGAGCGCGACGATGGCATTGATTCCAATGACCACCGCCAGGTGGATAGCATACTCGCTCGGCAGGACGAGGGGCAGCACCGCCGCCGCCGCCGCGGCCGCGGCCAGCTGATGATATCGCTTGCTCCTAACTCTCATCCCCAGCACTGCCCTCGCTTCTGCTGGCTCCCTCCCAGCGCCCGCTCCCTAGCCCCCGTCTAGCCCACGGCTTCGCCCCGGCCGGCTCTGCGGCCCAGCAGCCCGGTCGGCCTGACGAGTAGCACCATCAGCATGATGCCGAAGGCCACCGCGTCCTTCATGCCAGAGCACAGCCCTGCCCCCAGCGATTCGAGTATCCCCAGCAGCAGGCCTCCCAGCACGGCCCCGGGTGCGTTTCCTATCCCCCCCAGGATGGCGGCACAGAAGCCCTTCAGGCCGAGCATGATGCCCATGTTGTACTGTCCCATGGAGAGTGGGGCCACGATTGACCCGGCCAGGCCCCCGAGCATCCCGCTCAGCGCGAAGGACAGCATCACCATCCGCGCGGCCGGGATCCCAACCAGCTGGGCCGCCTCCCGGTCCACCGCACAGGCCCGCATGGCCTTTCCCACCTGTGTCCGCTCTGCCAGCAGCCACAGGCCCAGCATAGTCGCGACCACGATCCCCATGATCCAGAGGTGCTGCCTCAGGATGCTCGCCGGGCCCAAGTGGATTGGGTCTTCGCTCGAGAAGTGACGCATCGGGAGCGCGTCCGGGCCCCACTGCCACATGGCGATTCCACGCAGCAGAATCGAGGCCCCGATAGTGATGATTATCAGAGTGATGACAGATGCCCCGCGCGCCGGCCGGATGGCGGCCCGCTCCAGAGCTGCCCCCAACAGCGTCATCGCCGCCATCGCGGTCAACACCGCCAGCGGCATCGGCAGACCGGCCTCAGAGCAGGAGAGCGCGATCAGCGCCCCAAATGCCACGAACTCGCCCTGAGCGAAGTTCACAATGCCCGTCGCATTGTGAATCAGTGTGAATCCGAGCGCGATCATCCCGTAGACGCTGCCGAGCGTCAGCCCCGAGATCAGATATTGGAGTAGTTGAGCGCCGGTCGGGAGGGTCATGGCATACAACGTGCGCCCGCCGCAGGCGGGCACCCAGAGTTACCTATCTCAGCACGAGCGAGGCCCGCGCTCGCGCGGGCCTCGCTCGCCATTTCAGAGGTCCCTATTTCGCGAGCTTCCACTTCCCGTCGACGATCTCCACCATCACAAAGGCGTCTTTGGTGAGACCGTTGTGATCCTCGGCGGAGTAGTTGAATACTCCACCCGTGCCCACGAAGCCCGTGGTCTTCTCGATCATGTCCCGGATCTGCGCCCGGTCCTCGCCGACCTCTTCCAGAGCCTTCACCACGAGTTCGACCGCGTCCCACGCGTGGCCGCCGAAGGTGTCCGGGGATTTCCCGGTGTGCGCCCGGTAGCGCTCGGCGTAGTCCTCGAGAAGCGAGAGCTGCGGATCATCAGGCGAGATCTGATCCACTACGATGAGCCGTCCAGCCGGCAGCACTGCGCCATTCGCCGCCTCTCCCGCGATCTTGAGGAAGGTCTCGTTGGCGACGCCGTGGCTGCAGATCAAGGGGATGCTCACGCCGAGCTGACGCATGTTCTTGGCAACGATCGCCGGCCCCGGAGGGGTTCCCCAGCAGACTACAGCCTGCGCCTTGGTTCCCTTGATCTTCGTGAGCTGGATCTCCATGGTCGTGTCCTTGGGACCGTACTCCTCCAGCGTGACCACCTTGAGCCCGGCTGCGGGCATCAGTGCCGCGATCTCGCGCCGCCCGCTCTTGCCAAAGCCGGTGTTGTCCGAGAGAGAGGCGATGCGCGTGATCTTCTTCTCTTTGAGATACTCGATGATCTTCTCAATCGCCATGCGATCCGTCTGCGGCGTCTTGAAGATCCACTTCTTGACTGGCTCGACAATGGGAACGCCCGCCGCACAGGAGACCAGCGGCACCTCGACCTTCTCCATGTACTCGATCACCGCCATCGTTGTCCCCGTGCGGCTTGGCCCCACGATGGCCAGCACATCGCTGCCCTCGACCAGACGCTTTGCCGCTTTCAGCGTCTCAGCCGGCTCCCCCTTGGTGTCCTCGATGACGATCTCCAGCGGGCGCCCATTGATGCCGCCCGCCTCGTTGATCATCTTCTCCAGCATCTCCGCCGTGTCCCGCTCGGGCATCCCGAGCGAGGAGGCGTCTCCCGTTATGGCGAACATGGCCCCGATCACATACGGGGGCCCGGTCGGCGGCTCGACGCCGGGCACCATGACTGGCTCTGCTGGCTTCTCGCCGCACCCCGCCGCGCAGAGCATCGCGACGACCACGATGCCTAACACCCCCAGTAGACGAGTCGAACTCTTCATCAGCCTTTCCTCCTCTTTCTCATTAGCTATCAGATCGCACCCAGTTCCGCTGCCGAGAGCACATGGGTGCCACCTTCCTTCAGCACGGCAATCGCTTCCTCTGCTTTGTCGATTCGGAAGATGACCACCGCGTTCTCGCCCTTCTGTCCCACGAACGCATACAGGTACTCGATGTTCAGACCGCGGCCTGTCACCATGTCTACCACACCCGCCAGCCCCCCCGGCCGGTCGGGCATCTCGACCGCGATCACTTCCGTCTCCGTGACCGTGAAGCCCGCCTCCGTCAGCACTCTTCTCGCCTCCCTCGGCTTGTCCACGATCAGCCTCAGCACTCCGTAGTCAATGGTCTCCGCCAACGACAGCGCGCGTATGTTCACTCCCCCTCCCGCCAGCACGTGGGTCACCTCCGCCAGCCGACCCGACTTATTCTCCAGAAAGACCGAGATCTGTACCGCGGTCATTCGCCTAGGTCCCTCCTGTCGCTGACGCGCTTAGCCTTTCCCATACTGCGCTCCAGGCTCTTTGGCTCGACCAGCCGTACCGCCGCCCTAAGGCCCAGCCGGCTCTCGATCTCACTTCGGATGCGCTCGTCCAGCGCCTCCAGCTTCGACATCTCATCCGAAAACGTCGCCTGCGAAACCTCCACCTGGACCTCAAGCTCATCCATACCTCGCGGCTTGCGATCCACCACCAGCACGTAGTTGGGCGTCGTCCCCTCTATCCCCATCAGGATCTCTTCGATCTGGGACGGGAATACGTTGACTCCTCGGATGATGAGCATGTCATCCGACCGGCCGGTCACCCGCGCCATCCGCCGCAGCGTCCGCCCACAGCCGCACGGCTCGGGGAAGATCCGCGTCAAGTCTCGCGTGCGGTATCTCAGAAGGGCGAGGGCCTGCTTCGTCAGCGTGGTGAAGACCACTTCGCCCACCTCGCCCTCAGGCACCGGCTCTCCTGTCTCCGGATCGACCACTTCGGGGTAGAAGTGATCCTCATTGATATGCAGCCCCTCCTTCTCCAGGCACTCGAAGCTCACGCCCGGACCGATGATCTCGGACAGCCCGTAGATGTCCAGCGCATGTACGTGAAGCGCCGACTCGATCTCCTGTCGCATCCCCGGCGACCACGGCTCAGCCCCGAAGAAACCGACCCGGAGGGGAAGATCCTTGAAGTCCACCCCCATCTCCCTGCCGGTCTCCCCGATAACCAGCGCGTACGACGGCGTACAGCACAGAACGGTTGCCCCGAAGTCCCCGAGGAGCTGCACTTGCCGCCTGGTCTGTCCCCCGGAAGTCGGGACAACCGTCGCCCCGATCAGCTCGGCTCCACAATGCAGCCCAAGACCCCCGGTGAAGAGGCCGTATCCGTAGCTGTTCTGCACGATATCCCCTCGCTGCGTTCCCCCTGCGGCCAGCGTCCGTGCTATCACTTCGGCCCACGTCTCCACATCCTCGCGGGTGTATCCCACCACGGCAGACTTCCCAGTGGTGCCGGAGGAGGCATGGAGCCGAACCACCTGCTCCATAGGCACCGCGAAGAGCCCAAAGGGGTATGTCTTCCGCAGGTCCTCCTTGCTGGTGAACGGCAGCCGCCGGATGTCTTCGATGCCGCGAATGTCGTCTGGTTTCACGCCGGCCGCGTCGAGCTTCTGCCTGTAGTAGGGGACATTCTCGTATACCCGTGCGACCACCTCTGCCAGCCGCTGGGACTGCAGTGCGCGCAGCGCTCCCGGCACGATGAACTC
>JAUVSA010000274.1 GCA_030597345.1 Bacillota bacterium | reverse complement strand
TACCCCTCGCGGCTCTCACCGAGCACTCCCAGCGGCCCCAACCGGCCCCTGCCGGCCTCCTATCGCTCTAATATTCGGACCCTTGGCCGCAGATGTTGAGACTCTCCCCCTCCCTGCCGAGCAGGCGACGTGCCCGGCCGCACCACCCCCATCATCGGCTCAACCGCCCTCCGCTCCCGCCCACCTGCGGCCGCCGCGGCGCCACCACGAACACGTAGAACATCTCCACCGCCCCAAACAGCGGACCCAATAGCACCACCACATACCAGCCCAACTGATCCCGGCGCGCCGCATGCCAGAGAGCGATTCCTTTCCGGTGTTTCGGGACTTCAGTCCCGTAACCAGGCCGCCTTGCGGAGGAACCCCCGCCCGAGGCCCAGAAAAGAGCGAGAGTTGCACCTCTCCATCCAAAGGAGGCGACGAAAATGAGACGACTCCTGGTCCTACTCTCTCTATCCCTGCTCCTGGCCCCCCTGGCCAGCCGCCCAGCCGCAGCCCAAGCTGACGCGATGGGATCCGAGTGGCAACGACGCGCTGCGATACCATATCATGTCTACGGCCATGCCTCGGCCACGATCCAGGGGAAGATTCACATTCTGGGCGGATGTCACACGGAGGATTGGCAGAAGCCTTCCACCAAACACCAAGTCTATAACCCAGCCGCCGACGCATGGGCCGCCGCGGCCGACCTCCCACTCGACCTCGGGTGGGCGATGCCGGCTGTACTGGATGGCAACCTCTACCTGTTCGGAGGTGGCTTCCATAAGCCTGGTGTCGGGCAGTGCGCGACAGACGAGGCCTGGGTGTATGATCGGGAGGCCGACAGCTGGTCGCGCCTTCCGACCATGCCTGACAAGAGAATGAACGGGTTCGCGGTCGCGGTTGGCAACGCCATCTACATCTCCTTGGGCTACAACCGGCAGGGCGGCCGCGACAACGATGTGCTTCAGGAGTACGTGAGCACCTACAGGTACGATCCAGGAGATGGTCGCTATGCGCGCGTTGCCGACTCGCCCGAGACTGGGTGCTACATCGCCGCTGGAGCCCATAGCGGTAAGGTCTACGCGGTCATCGGCAGCCATCACGAAACGTCGGATATGGACGCCTGGGGGCTGGCCGACGATGCTCTCGTCTACGACCCGGTCTCCGACTGTTGGAGCCGGATTCCCGCGCCTCGCATCGAGAAGCGCGTGTACTACCTCACGCAGTGCTCCGCCTCAGTAGTCCGTGATGCCAGGTTGTATGTTATCGGAGGGAGAACCAGGGCGGGACGGACCCGCGTAACGAGCTACTTCGACATCGAAGCACGACGGTTCGTGAGGGGCCCGGATCTCCCAGAGGGACGCTGCTGCGGCGGCGGGGCCATTGCCTCGAGCGCACTGATCATCGCCGGTGGATTTCTTAGGGGCGTGGGACGGCCGGCCGAGGAGGTCTGGCGACTGAGTTTGGACGCCGCTTGCGGACCTGAGCATCCGACAGCGATGGACTTCGAAGCAAGCTAGCTTAGTCTTTACCTCTTGTCTAATAGTTGATTAGCATGGCTGTACTCGTCAATCGGACATGGTGCGTGTGTCGGGCGACCATAGGACCACTGTATGTGTCGGAACGCCGGTGGTGCCGCCATGAGCGGCCTCCATCCATGTCGTGATCCAGAGCGCTCTGTGCGTCCACAAAGGCCCGGACGCGCCCTTCTGTGCCCACAAACGGTCGCTTCCCGCGCCGGCTCCACCGAGAATCTCCTCGCCTCTGATCCCGTCTATGATGGTCGGGCGACTGCGCGACCGGCCTGATGGGCCTCAGGGCTTCCTCCACTCCTCTGACTGCTTCGGGGTCTGAGACCGATGCCGCGCGCTGGTAGCACGCCAGCGAAGCATATGTGGGATCGCCCGTTGAGACTCTCCCCCTCCCTGCCGAGCAGGCGGCGTGCCCGGCCGCACCACCCCCATCATCGGCCCAACCGCCCCCCGCTCCCGCCCACCTGCGGCCGCCGCGGCGCCACCACGAACACGTAGAACATCTCCACCGCCCCAAACAGCGGAGCCAATAGCACCACCACATACCAGCCCAACTGATCCCGGCGCGCCGCGTGCCAGAGGGCAATCCCCTTCCACATGTAGCTCCACAGCACGACCAGCAACACAATCGTCCACGCCAGTACGAATCGCTGTCCTTCCGGCATTCTCTACCTCCCGTCCCGGCCCAACGCGTCAATCCCGTCCCCGCCATTCTAGCAGATGCCCCGCCCCTACCGGCCCCTCGATAGCGATCGGCGCAGACTTTCTTCTTCCCCCGGCAGGCAAGCCGCCCCTGACGGGGAAACCCTGTCCCCAGACTCGCTATCCCTCACAGGAGGTGCGGCGATGACCCAGCAACCGGAGGTCCCGGAGCAGAAGCCCATCGGCGAGGTCACCCACTACTTCGGAAAGATCGGCGTCATGGCCATCGATCTCTCCGACGACCTCACAGTTGGCGAGGGCATCCACATCAAGGGCCACACGACCGACCTCATTGTCACCGTGGACTCCATGCAGATCGAGCATGAGTCCGTCGCCAAGGCCGGCCCCGGTGACTCCATCGGCATCAAGGTCGGCGAAAAGGTCCGCCCCGGCGACAAGGTCTACCGCGCGCAGTAGGTGCTCCTCCGCGCGCAGTAGGTGCTCCTCCGCGCGCAATAGCTGCTCTCCGCCTCCCTGCCGCGGGCGCCTGCGGTTGACAGCTCCTATGGCCTCTGCTAGACTCGACTAGGCTGGGGTTGCGGGGTGGTGCAATTGGCAGCACGCCTGAGTCTGGATCAGGAAGTTCTAGGTTCGAGTCCTAGCCCCGCAGCCAATTGAACAGAGGATTGCGGCCCCGTCGTCTAGCGGCCTAGGACACATGGTTCTCAGCCATGAGATCGCGGGTTCAAATCCCGCCGGGGCTACCACCAGTCGTAACTTTGCCGGTCATCTGCAGCAAGGCCTCTAAGCTCCCTCTGACCAGCAGCTTCGCGCCCGGGCGCTTCCGGCCCGGCCTGGGGTACTCATGCACCTCGATGCTGGTCACCAGGCGAGACAGGACCCGCTTCAGGTCCCGCGCTGTCCAGAAACTCATCCGTGCCCTAAAGTGCCCTCGGAGCGGTCTCACGGGCGGTCGACGCACGCAGTCGGTGTCACGGGGCCTTGACGGGCACACCCAATACCACTTCAGGCTCGAGCACCCCGAGGACCCGAGCCTCTCCAAGGGCGACTGGACCCTCACCCTCCGCGGCCCCTCCCCGTAGCGCGGGCACTCCTGTGGGCATCGAAGGCCCGCGAGACTGCCGTGACGGCGCTCCGGAAAGTTCCCACTCAGGTACGCGCGGAGTAGG
>JAUVSA010000237.1 GCA_030597345.1 Bacillota bacterium | reverse complement strand
TCTTGTCAGCCCAGCCCAGGAGTGTCTGAAGCTTCTTCTCCTTCTGCAGGTTCGGCGCGATTGTCGGGATGAGGCCGGCGAAGACTTCGCCGGTGGTGCCGTCGATCGAGATGGCGTCCATCTCCTTCAGCACCTTGCCGTCCGCGGAGAATCGGCGCTTGGCCTCCTCCACGCGGATCGCCTCGCAGCCGGCAACGCAAGGCAGGCCCAGGCCGCGGGCGACTACGGCCGCGTGACTGGTGGCGCCGCCGCGGGCTGTGAGGATGCCCTTGGAGGCGAGCATGCCGTGGACATCATCCGGCGTGGTCTCCGGGCGGACAAGCACCACGGCCTGCCCGCTGGCGCCCAGCTCGGCCGCTCTGTCCGCGGTGAAGATGGCGGCGCCGCTGGCCGCGCCGGGAGAGGCGTTGAGGCCGCGGGCCAGCAGCCGGCCTTCTTTGGCGGCCGCCTCCTTCTCCTTCGGGTCAAAGGCCGGCAGCAGAAGCTGGTTGATCTGATCGGGCTCGACGCGCATGATGGCTTCCTCGCGCGTGATGAGCTTCTCCTTGACCATCTCGACTGCGATACGGACGGCGGAGCGGGCCGTTCGCTTGCCGACCCGGCACTGGAGGATGTAGAGACGGCCCTTCTCGATGGTGAACTCGATGTCCATGGCGTCGCGGTAGTGATTCTCGATGCGAGTGGTGAGCGCGATCAACTCCCGGTAGACCCTGCGATTCTCTTTTCCGAGTTTCGCGATTTCGATCGGGGTGCGGACCCCGGCGACGACGTCTTCGCCCTGGGCGTTCATGAGGAACTCGCCGTATATCTTCTTCTCTCCGGTGGCGACATCGCGGCTGAAGACGACGCCGGTGCCAGAGTCATCTCCCATGTTGCCAAACACCATTGTCTGGATGTTGACAGCGGTCCCGAGGTCATGGGGGATATTGTAGAAGTTGCGGTAGGAGATGGCGCGGGGGATGTTCCAGGAGCTGAAGACCGCTCGGATGGCCGTCTCCAGCTGCTCCATCGGGTGGGCCGGGAAGTCCCGCTTCATCTTCCTCTTGAAGAAGGCCTTGTACTGGCCGACGAGCGCCTTGAGGTCCGCCGCGGTGAGTTCGGTGTCCTGCTTGACACCGCGCTTCTTCTTCATCGCTTCGAGCATCTTCTCGAAGTTGGCCCGCTCCAGATGCAGCGCCACGGCGGAGAACATCATGATGAAGCGCCGGTAGGCGTCGTAAGCGAAGCGCTCGTTGCCGGTGAGTTCGATGATGCCCTGGATGGTGTCGTCGTTGAGGCCCAGGTTTAGAATGGTATCCATCATGCCGGGCATGGACATCATAGCCCCGGAGCGCACCGAAACCAACAAGAGATTCTTGGGATCGCCGAACCCCTTGCCCGTCTCCCTTTCGACCTTCTTCATGGCGGCCTTGACCTCAGCCATCAGGCCGGGAGGCAGCCGATTGGCGCCGAGGTACCGGATGCAGCTTTCGGTGGTGATGGTGAAGCCCGGAGGCACGGGCAGGCCGAGGTTGCTCATCTCGGCGAGATTGGCGCCCTTGCCCCCCAGCAGGGCCTTCATGTCCTTGTTTCCCTCGCTAAAGGGGTAGACTTGCTTCTTGGTCTTAGCCACGATACAACAACTCCTTTCGGTCGACGATCTGGTGTGTTGCCTGCGGGGGAGAGTTCCCAGCAGATATAGTGCAGAATTCCTCTCGCGCGCTCACATAACGATCCATGAGGCACACGGCTCAGCTGGCAGTGGCCTCACCCAGGACTAGCTCTCCCGCGCGTGGGCCCCGGCGTGGATGAAGGGCCGCGCGCTCTCCCCCGAACCCCCGTGATTAATGTGTTCACCCGCTCCCGTAGCGCCTGCTCCGCATCGAGGCCGGCGGCGCGCGCGAGATCCACCGCGGCCAGCAGCAACTCGCCCAGGGCGAGCTGCGCCTGCTCTGGGTCGGAGTTCTCTCTGGTGAGCACGCCCAGGGCGGCGCAGGCCGAGGCCTGCACCTCGTCGCCGGCGCGGCCATGCCCGGCGCGGGCGGCGCGGCGCTGGACCACTTGGGCTCGGGACAGCGCGGGAAGCGTCTTCGGCACATCGGTCAAAGAGCTCGTGCTGTCTTCGTCCTCGCCGCGCTCCCGCCGCTTGAGGTCGTCCCACTGGTGGAGCACCTCCTCGGGCGTGTCCGCGGAGCTGTCGCCGAAGACGTGGGGATGGCGGGCGATGAGCTTATCGCGTAGGCCCTGCACCACATCGTCCATGTCGAACCGGCCGGCCTCGGCCGCGAGCTGCGCGTGGAAGACGACCTGAAGCAGCAAGTCGCCCAGCTCCTGGCGGAGCGCCTGCGGGTCATCGCGGTCGATCGCCTCCAGCACCTCGTAGGCCTCTTCAAGGAGGCAAGGCCGCAGTGATCGGTGATCCTGCTTCCGGTCCCAGGGACAGCCCTCGGGGCTCCGCAGTCGCGCCATGACTGCGACGAGATCGGAGAACCGCGCCATGTTTGCCGATGGGGTACGCTCGTTCATAGACCTTCTTGCACGTCGGGCGGACGGCTCAGCACGCTCCGAGCAGGAGTAGCGGCGCACCGCGGGGGCTATCTGATCGACTCCCGCCGTGTGCCGCGGCGGGACTACGCTACTCCCCGGTGGGCGGCGCCGTCTCTCCTTGCGCGGCTGGTTGAGGTGACACTCCCAGCGGCGCTGGCGCTACCGGTGTGGCCAGCGGCGGGGCTGCCAGACGGCGCTCGCGCGCCTCTCGACCCCGTCGGTAGGCATCGCCGAGGGCGCGAAATCGAGGAGAGACAATCTCGATGTCCGCTCGCTCCCGGAGCCCGATGAAGAACTGATGGAGTTGAAGCTGATAATCGGCTTCGTTCAGCATCGACTCCTCTATCACGTCCGCGTTGTCGGCGAGCGTGACCTCGTGGGGTGGGAGGTGTCTTTCGACCTTGACGATGCGCCACAGCTCTGGGGGCGCCTGCCCGGCATCCTCATCTTCTCCTTCGGCCTCTGGAGGCATGGGTAACGAGAACGACATGGGCTCGCCGATCTCGCCCTCCCCCAATGAGAAGAGCACTTGCTCCAGCTCGGGTTCGTCGCTCTTGCCCTTGATCGCCCAGCCCATCATGCCGCCGCGGGGCCGGCTGACCGGATCGAGGGAGCGGGCCTCGGCGATCTCGGCGAAGTCAGTGCCCTCTTCGCCGGACTCGTCGGCCGTTAGCTCCCGGTGAATGGCCTCCGCCTCCTCCTTGGACGCAACTATGATCTGCCGATAGATGACTGATTCGTTGTTGTGGGGCAACTCCACAATCTCGTCTTTGTGCTCCTCGAAGTAGCGCTCGCGGTCCTCTTCGGTGAGGATCAGCTTCGCGATGAGCATTTGGAGGCTGAGGGCGCGGGCGACGTCTTCCTCCACCTGTCCGGTCTCAGCCAGCCACTCTTCCCATGGTTTGCCGGAGTAGGCGAGCCGGTAGTCCTTGAGCGCGTCGATGCGACTCTGCAGCTCCGGGCGGGTCACCTCGACGTTCCGCTTACGCGCTTCGTTCCGGACGAGTTGACGGACAATGAGGGCATCGAGGCCGCGCCGACCGGCCTCGCCGTACTCTGCCTGCTCGAGTGACTCCCACAGCGCGCGCTGGGTGATGGGATGCTGGTCGACGCGAGCTATCACCGCTTGCTTCTGACGGCCGCAGCCGACTGCGGTGAACATTATGAGCATGAAGATGCCGATCGCGGCAGCATGCCTGTGCATCACCCTTTCCCTTTCCTCACGCGTGAACGGCCCATCCGCCGGTGACGGACAGGCCGCCTCGCCCGGCTTTCGCCGCGCCGCCGGGCTGGCCCCTCGCGCACGCGAGACATCC
>JAUVSA010000024.1 GCA_030597345.1 Bacillota bacterium | reverse complement strand
GTTCATCAACGTGGATCAGTTGAGCATGGAGCCAATCGGGGCCCACGGATCTACGATGGTCAGCACGCCCAACATCGACCGGCTGGCCCGACAGGGGACCTCGTTTCGGGAGTCGCACTGCGCGGACCCGATCTGCTGTCCGGCGCGCGCAAGCTGGTTCACGGGACGAATGTCCTCGGAGCACGCGGTGGTGTACAACAACACGCCTATCCGCAAGGATCTGCCCGACCTGGGGCGGTGGCTGGGAGACCGCGGCTACGAGACGGTGCACTCCGGCAAGTGGCATGTGCCGGGACGATCGCTGCCCAACAGCTTCGACATCGTGTAT
Organism: Bacillota bacterium; assembly: GCA_030597345.1. GTDB lineage: Bacteria > Armatimonadota > Hebobacteria > Hebobacterales > Hebobacteraceae > JAUVSA01. The sequence continues at coordinate 13,643 of JAUVSA010000024.1, read as the reverse complement.
GGCGAGCACTGGGCCGGCGAGTACGCCGACGAGTCGGTTGTCCGTGCTGCCGAGGCATACCTGCGGAATCGCACGAGCTCGGACCCGTTCTTCCTCGTCGTTGGCCTGCTGCAGCCTCACGACTGCTGCTACTGGGCGGGACCGTATGGCAAGCCGCCGGCCAGTCAGCCCTATCCCGAGATCATGGACAAGCTCCCGCCCTTGCCGCCCAACTTCAACTATGAGATGGCGGAGGCGCAACTGGCCAAGCAGCAAGGCTCACATCGGATCGGCGTCAATCGGAAGTCAGTCACCGAAGATTGGTCGGAAGAGACCTGGCGCTACTACATCTGGTCGTACTACCGCGACATAGAGATGGTGGATGCGGTCGTGGGTCACATGCTGGACGCGCTGGAGGACTCGGGCTACGCGGACAACACAATCGTCATCTTCGGCGGCGACCACGGCGATGGGCACGGCCGCCACCGGAGGATAGCGAAGGAATATCTGTACGACGAGATCGTCAAGGTGCCGCTGATCTACTCTTGCCCCGGGCGCCTGCCGGAGAATCAGCAGGACACCGGGCACTTGGTGTCGGGCGTCGATCTAGTGCCAACGGTCTGCGATTTCGCGGGCATCGAGCCGCCGCCGGATCAGCGCGGGCGGAGCTTGCGGCCGCTGCTAGAAGCGAAGGAGATTGAGTGGCGGGAATTCGTTGCCGCCGAGTGCTTCATTGCAGGCCGCATGATCCGCACGGCGCAGTTCAAGTACATCACCTACAAGGGTGATCCGGTCGAGCAGCTATTCGACATGAGAGAGGACCCGTGGGAAACGAAGAGTCTCGCCGCCGAGGGCGGATACGCCTCAGCGCTCGAAGACCACCGGAAGCTGCTGGCCGAGTGGGAGGCCACCTTGAAGCCGGCGCCCGATGCGCCCGGGCTGCCGAGCGGATGACGTCACGGGGAGTAGTGAGGGAGTGTTGGACGAGGAGCACACTATGAGTTGCCGCGACGCCGAAGCAGGCGCCAAGCCGAACATCGTGTTCATCTTCAGCGACCAGCAGCGGTGGGACACGCTTGGGTGCTATGGGCAGTCCCTGGACATCACTCCTAACCTCGACCGGCTGGCGCGGGATGGGGTGCGGTTCGAGAGCGCGTTTACGTGTCAGCCGGTGTGCGGGCCGGCTCGGGCCTGCTTGCAGACCGGCAAGTATGCGACGGAGATCGGCTGTTTCGAGAACGGCATCGCCCTGCCGGAAGACGAGAAGACGATAGCTCACTGGCTGTCAGAGGCCGGCTACGAGGTCGGCTACATCGGCAAGTGGCACCTGGGGACGGACAGGCCGGAGGGCCTTAGCTGGGCGGATTTCCGCAGAGAGACAGAACCTGTCCCGCCGGAGCGCCGCGGAGGATACAGCGACTTCTGGCTGGCGTCGGACGTGCTGGAGTTCACCTCCCACAGCTATGACGGGCACATGTTCGACGCGGAGGGGAACAAGCGGGAGTTTCCGGAGGGCCGCTACCGCGTGGATGCACAGACGGATTGGGTGCTCGAGTACCTGCGGACGCGAAGCGGCGAGAAGCCCTTCTTCCTGTTCGCATCGTACCTCGAACCACATCACCAGAACGATCACGGGCACTTCGAGGGGCCGCTCGGCTCGAAGGAGCGTTTCAGGGTGTTCGAGGCGCCGGGGGATCTGGCTGACACCGGAGGCGACTGGCGGGAGGAGTACCGGGACTACCTCGGATGCTGCGGGAGCCTCGACGAGAACGTCGGGCGCATATGCGAGGAACTGGAGAGGCTGGGCATCGCCGACGACACGCTGATCATCTATACGAGCGATCATGGACGTCATTTTCGAACCCGGAACGGGGAGTACAAGCGGTCCTGTCACGAGAGCTCGATCCGAATCCCGCTCGTCGTGCGGGGGCCTGGATTCCGGGGCGGCCGCGTCGTCAGGGAGCTGGTTAGCCTGATCGACATTCCGCCGACGGTTCTGCGAGCAGGCGGCGTGGACCCGCCGGCACACATGCAGGGCCGACCGGTTCAGCAGTTGGTCGAGGGCAAGGCCGCGGACTGGCCGCAGGAGGTGTTTTTGCAGATCAGCGAGAGCCACTGCGGCCGGGCGATTCGAACCGGTGGCAGCGGAGCTTCGGCCGGCCGCGGAGCTTCCGCCGGCCGCGGAGCTTCCGCCGGCCGCGGAGCTTCCGCTAGATGGAAGTACTCGGTGCGGGCGCCGAAGGAGTTCGCTCCCCCCAGACTCAGAGACAGCGAAGTGTACGTCGAGGACTTCCTCTACGACCTCGAGGCGGATCCGCACGAAAGGGACAACCTGGTGCGCGATCCCGCCTTCGCAGATGTGCGTGCTCGGCTGGCCGCGACGCTGAAGGAACGCATGGTGGCGGCCGGCGAGAAGGAGCCAGAGATCCAACCGGTGAGCTAGACAAGGGACCGCGCTTCATCTCGCCGCAAGAGCATGATCGCACTGACGCGTCTGCCGGACCCGGCTTGTCTGACGATTGTCGGCGGGGCGGCTGCGCTCAGGCCTGACGAATACGCTACACTTTGAGAAAGAGGAACAGCGCTATGCCAGAGGTTCGAGCCAGAACAGTTCTGTCCCTGGATGGGAAATGGGCCTACAAGCGAGACCCTGACAGATCGGGCGAAACGGAGAAGCTCTACGATCCATCTGCCTCCAGAGACGACTGGGGGACGATGGAGATCCCGGCCAACTGGTACAAGACCGAGGTCGGGGATTACCACGGGGTGATCTGGTTCGCCAGGGAGTTCGAAGTGCCGGAGGACACCAAGGGCCGCGAGTATGTCCTGCGGTTCAACGCGGTGGACTACATCGCGGAGGTGTGGCTGAACGGGGTCTATCTGGGAAGGCACGAAGGCTTCTTCGCACCCTTCGAGTTCAGGGTCACCAAACACATAGCAGACGGCAGGAACATCCTTATCGTGAAGGTCGACTCTCCCCGCGACGAGACCGAATACCGGCTCGTCTCGGAGGAGCCGGGTTCCGAGAGGCCGCTGTCGGACACCTACAAGTCCAGAAAGCCGGTGGCGCTGACGACAATCAAGGGTTCGCTGGTAGACTTCTGGCACCGTCCGGGCTGGGAGACTCAGTTCGGCCAGGACGGCAACACGGGGGGCATCTGGCAGGGAGTGGAGCTGATAGCAACGGGAGCCCTGACCATAGATAAGGTGAGAATCTACCCGAAGCTGGTGGAGCGAGATGGCGTTCCGGACGGAACCGCCATCCTGGCGGTGGACGTGGATATCTACAACAGCACCGGGGAGACGGTCAGAGCGGAGGTCGGGCTGGAGGCATGGGGGAAGAACTTCGAGAGCGCGGAGGAGATACGGAAGAGCAAGGAGTTCGTGCTGCCTCCGGGGAGCAACAGCGTGAGGCTGGTCCACACGGTGAAGCAGCCGGTTCTCTGGTGGTGCCGGGACCACGGCGATCCCAACCTCTATCAGATGAAGATAACCGCGGCGACCGGCGCGGTCCAAGACGAGAGGATCGAGACCTTCGGCATCAGGGAGCTGAAGCTGGACGACAACGGCCTTTGGCACTTGAACGGAAGAAGAGTGTTCGCCCGAGGGATGAGATACCTTTCCAGCATGTGGCTGGGCGAGGCCGATGGGGGGATGTTCCGGGAAGACCTCGGGCGGATGAGGGACCTGAACATCAACGCGATCCGCATCGGCAGCCACGTGGAGAAGCCCGAGCTCTACGATCTCTGCGATGAGATGGGCTTTCTGGTGTGGCAAGTCTTCCCACTTCACTGGGGCAACTACGCCGACACCGATGATGTGATAGAGCGCGCAGCGCCCATGATGCGGGAGATGGTCAGCATGCTGTACAACCATCCCAGCATAGTGATCTGGAGCGTCTTTAAAGAGCCGAACGTGTACAGCTTCGAGCCGAGACCGAACCTGTACGGCCGACTGTGCCAGATCATGTACGAAGCGGCGAGAACGGTCGATCCCATCAGGTGGGTGCACACGGGAGACTACGAGGAGGGCGCGCAGAATGTGATGACCGGCGTGTGGGGGGAGAAGTATCACGACTTCCGGGTCGAGGACGATGCCAGTCCGCAGAAGGTGGAGTTTGGAACGGCCGCTATGGCGCCGCTGGAAACGGCGATGCAGATCCTGAAGCCCGAAGAGCGGTGGCCGCCGGACTGGGATCGCTGGTACTATCTGAACCTCGATCCGAACTGGCTCAAGCTCCAGGGAATAGAGGTGGAGTCCAAGCGGAGCCTGGAGGAGCTGATCGAGGAATCACAGACCTGGGCGGCGCGGCAGATCAAGGAATCGGCGGAGTACATAAGGCAGCGGAAGTACCGGCCGAACGCGTCGATGTTCCTGTATTTCTGGAACGATCCGTGGCCGTGCCTTGGCGGCAGCGGTCTGCTCGACTACTACCGGCGGAAGTACAAGTCCTACGACATATTCGGGATGGTGTACTCGCCGGTGCTGGTGAGCATCGAGTGGGTGAAAGAGAAACACGTGCTGGGATTCCAGAAGACCTACGCGCCGGGCGAATCGCTGGCGGCGAGGATATGGATCACCAACGACCTGCACCGGGAGTTCGACGACGCCTGTCTGTCGTGGTGTGTCAGGGATCGGAATGGCAGCGTGCTGGAAGAGGCGAGCCAGAGCCGGTCCATTGCCGGGGACAGCTCGCAGGTAGTTGAGAGCGTGGAGTGGCACATCCCTGAGGAGGCCGGGGGAGACTACCGCGTGGAGGCCGAGCGCAAGGACAGAGACGGGAAGCTGCTTTCGAGCAACTACTTCGAGTTTCGCGTGACGGGCTCGGCGTCGCCGTCGCAATAGGCAGCGACCAACGCCTCGCGAAGGTAGCCCGGGTGGTGCGGAGAAGGAAGGGGGGAGGCTCTCCTGCCAGCGGAAGCTCCGCTGCCACTGGGCGTTGCTGATGAAAGTCTTCTTTGCGATTACGTTCTGCGTATTGGTGCTGCTGTCGGTTGTAGCGTGGCAGATGAAGCCCGACCCCCCGCCGGGCAAGATCCCCCTCGTATGGGTGAGCGACGACAACCCGGCGCGACGGCAACAGATCGCCCTGTTCAACCAACTCCACCCGGAGTACGACCTGCGCCTCGATCCCAGGGCCAGTACGGCCGGGATGGAGAAGGTGATGCTGCAGAGCCTGGCCGGAGTGGGCCCCGATGTGTTCGACGCGTACGGCCCATCGGAACTGGACGCGTTCGTCAGGTCCGGCATCGCCTGGGATATCACGGACGAGCTGGCCAAGCGCGGCGTCGACCTGGAGGGCGAAGTGTGGCCGGCCATTCTCCCTACGGGCATCCGGGAGGAGCGCGTCTACGGGTTCCCCGCCAACGTCGCGGTGGACGCGATCTGGATCAACAAGGACCTCTTCGACGCGGCAGGAGAGCGCTACCCTGAAGGCCCCTGGACCTGGGCCGAGTTCATCGAACTTGCGAAGCGACTGAACGTGAGGGACGCGCGGGGCCGCATCAAGCAGTTCGGCTTCCTCTGCGACTGGTGGCAGTGGCCGCAGTTCATCATGCTGTTCGGCGGCCACATCTACTCCGAGGATGGCACGCGGTGCGTGATAGACAGTCCCGAGGCCATCGAGGCGATCCAGTTCATGCGCGATCTGATGTACAAGCACCACATCATGCCGACCCCGGTGGATGAGGCGACAATGGCGACTATGGGCGGATGGGGATCCGGCACGATCACCTACTTCGGCGCGGGGAAGGGCGCGATGGCGCTTGGGGGCCGCTGGTGGCTGTGCACGCTGCGCGATTATGAGGGGCTGAATCTCGGGGTCGTCGAGATTCCCCATGAGGAGGAGCGCATCTACCGAGCCTATGGCCGGGCGACGATCATCAACCGCTACAGCCCCCGCCGCGAGGACGCTCTGAACTTCCTGCTCTACCAGGCGGGAAAGGAGTACAACGACCTCATCAACCAGCAGGCGGACGCGCTCGCCGCAATCGTACGCTACAACTACACGCCCGAGTTCCTGCACAATCCCGAGCACCCCGAAGAAGACTACAACGAGGTGTGGCGGGATGTCGTCAAGTACGGTCGGTCGGACGACTGGAGTCCCTTCGTCAACGGCCAGACCGCGATGCGCATCCTCAATAAGCAGTTGGACCTGGTCAAGAGCGACCAGAAACCGGTCCCGAAGGCGATGCGCGACGCGGCGCGTGAGGTCAATGAAGAGATCGCCAAGACCCTGGAGATGGACCCGTCGCTGCGAATCAAGTACTACCGCCTCACCGGCAGGGAGCGGCCGGAATGAGGAGGCGGCACGAGCTCCGGGCCGCGCTCGGATTTCTGCTGCCGAACCTCATCGGCTTCGGCGTCTTCACCGCGGGCCCGGTGCTGTTCTCTCTGGCGATATCCATATCGAACTGGCATCTCCACCGAACCGTCGCCTTCCAGTGGATCGCCCTGCGCAACTTCGTCGAGCTGCTCCACGACCGCGACTTCTGGCTGTACTCGATCAACACCGCCTACCTGATGCTCGGCATCCCGGTCGCCATCGCCGGCTCTCTGTTCCTGGCGATTGTGTTGAGCCAGCGGCTGCGCGGAATCGTCGTGTATCGCACGCTGTTCTATCTCCCCACCTTCACCAGCGGCGTCGCTCTGATGCTGCTGTGGAAGGCGCTCTACAATCCCGAGTTCGGCGCGCTCAATGCGGCGATCAACTGGTGGCTGGACAGCTTACATCTCAATGAGTTGGTGCAGGCCCTCGGCGGAGGCGGTGTTAGCGCGCCGACTTGGCTCCTCTCCACCAAGAACATGTTGGGGCTGGATGTCGAGCAGATCAGGATCATCCCCGGACAGTGGGGGTTGGGCGCCCGTGACGCGCTCATCATCATGGGCATCTGGATCGCCATCGGCGGCAACAATATGCTGCTGTACCTGGCTGGGGTCAGCAACATCCCGCCGGAGCTTGTGGAGGCCGCCCAGCTCGACGGGGCCGGGCGCTGGGCCATCTTCCGCAACGTCACCTGGCCGCAACTTGCCCCCACCACTTTCTTCATCGTCGTGATGAGCTTCATCGGGGGTCTGCAGGGCGGGTTCGAGCAGGCCCGGGTGATGACGCTGGGTGGTCCGGCGGGCACCACGACCACCATCTCCTACTACATCTACACGAAGGCATTCGAGGAGTTCCAGATCGGCTATGCCGCCGCTCTCTCCTGGGTGCTCTTCTCGGCCATCTTCGTGATCACGATGATCAACTGGCGTCTCGGCCACAAGGAGCTGCACTATTGAGGCGGGCGCACCCGGGGACGGAAGAGAAGAGGCCTGGCGACTTCTCCGCCTGGTGGTACCGGCGGGGCCGGTTCACCGCCAGCCACGTGCTGCTGGTACTGATGGCGGTCACGATGCTGGTGCCGTTCATGTGGATGGTGCTCGCCAGCTTCAAGTCCCTGCAGGAGGTGGAGCAGCTCAACCCGATACCATCGGTGTGGCGGTTCGAGAACTACCTGAACGTCTTCGAGCAGGTCTCCTTCGCGCGCTACTACTTCAACAGCATATTCATTGCCGCGTGGGTTACCTTCCTTCAGTGCCTCACCAGCGCCATGGCGGCGTACGCATTTGCCCGGCTGCAGTGGCGGGGGCGCGATACAGTGTTCCGGCTCTACCTGGCGACCCTGATGATCCCCGGCGTGGTACTCATGATCCCCAACTACACGCTGATGGTCAAGCTGCACTTGCTCGACAGCTACTTGGGCCTGATCGTGCCGGCCTCCTTCAGCGCCTTCGGAACGTTCCTTCTGCGCCAGTTCATGCTGACGATTCCGTCCGCGTTGGACGAAGCTGCTGCAATCGACGGCGCCAGTCCGTGGCAGATCTTCTGGGATGTGATCATGCCGCTGTCGCGCGCCGGCCTGGTCACCCTGGGCATCTTTACCTTCCTGGGGAACTACGGGTCCTTCTTCTGGCCGCTCATCCTCATCAAGAGCGAGCACCTGCGGACCCTTCCGATCGGGATGCTGTATTTCGACACCGTCTACGGGCGCCAGACAAACTTGATCATGGCCGCCAGTGTGATGAATATCATTCCTCTGGTGATTCTCTTCGTGGCGGCCCAAAAGCATATCGTGCGGGGCGTGCAGCTCGGGGCAGTGAAAGGGTAAGGCGCGGAGAGTGCGTCAGGTGTAACGCGGGGCTTCACATCGAGTGCGATCACACGAGAAGTGCAATCACACGAGGCGTACCTGCTGAGCCTCCGCAGGCCCCAACGCAGTCCTGTCGGAGATCGAATCCTGGATCGCCGGGGCCCTGGAGCGCAGCGCCTGCTAGAGGGAGGCAGGGGCGCTGCTGCGAGGGCAATGACGTTTGGCCGCAACCGCTCCGCTATTGGCGGCCTGTTGCCCCCGTCTCCCACTAGTATCATACCCCAGGGGGCCCGAAATCAGTGTGCTCTTTTCGCACGCAGGGGACCGCGGTACTGGGGCCGAATTGAGCCTGTGGGACAGGGGAGGTAACACCGATGTCCGCGGGCGGATGGGACCTGGAGGAAATCCGGCGTCGGGCCGATCTCGTCGAGATCGTCTCTCCGCACGTCCGGCTTCGGAAGTCGGGGGCGCGGCTGGGGGGGCTGTGCCCCTTCCACCAAGAGCGGACGCCGTCCTTCACGCTCGATCCGGAGAAGGGCCTCTGGCACTGCTTCGGCTGCAAGGCGGGCGGCGACCTGTTCCGCTTCGTGGAGATGATCGAGAAGGTCTCCTTCGCAGAGGCCGTAGAGCTACTCGCTCGCCGCCTCGGCGTTCCTCCGAAACGCCCCGCCGACGCCGCGCGACAACGCACTAGAGAGCGCCTTCTCGCTCTGCACGAACAGGCGGCCAAGTTTTTTCAGGCGCTTCTGCGAGGCGACACAGGGCGCGGGACGCGCGCTTATCTCCAGCGGCGCGGCATCTCCAACGAATCCGTCGAGGCCTTTTGTCTCGGGTACGCTCGCGATGCATGGGAGTCGCTGCTCAAGGCGATGGCGAAGCGGGGATTCTCCGGCCAGGATCTGGCGAGGGCCGGCCTGGCCGTGCCGCGGGAGGACCACTTCTATGACCGTTTTCGCAACCGGCTGATCTTCCCCATCCGTGATGCGACCGGCCGCGTGATCGCCTTCGGCGGGCGCGCCCTGGCGGACGACCAGCAGCCGAAGTATCTGAACTCCCCGGAAAGCCCCCTCTTCCAGAAGGGTCAGGTTCTGTGGAACTTCGACCGGGCGCGACGGGCGATGGCGGAGGCTGAGCGGGCGGTCGTCGTGGAGGGGTACCTCGACGCCATCTCCTGCTGCGAGGCCGGCCTGACGGAAGCCGTGGCGACCATGGGGACCGCGCTCACGGCCGAGCACGTGAACCTGCTCCGGCGGCAGGTGAAGAGCCTGGTGCTGGCCTTTGATTCCGATTCGGCCGGCCTGGCGGCGGCGCTGAGGGGAAGAGAGCTGTTCCAGCAAGCGGAACTGGACGTCCGCGTGGTGAGTATGCCGGAGGGCGTGGACCCCGACGATGTGGTTCGCGAGCGAGGAGGGGAGGCTCTTCGCCAACTGGTGGCGGATGCCCGGCCGATGATCGAGTGGGAACTCGGTCGCGTTCTCGCCCGAGCGGAGGGACAGGGAGAGCGAGCGCAAGCGGAGGCGCTGCGGGGCGCGATATTGGTGCTCGCGCGCGCACCCGCGGGTGCGGACAGGGAATACTATCTGAGATGGCTCGCCGAGCGGCAGGGCGCCGATGCGCCCGATCGCCGGAGGCCGCTGGAGGCGGAACTCCGCCAGGCATTGGCGCGGGAGATCAAGAGGATTGAGGGCCGCTCGCGGAGAATACCTCTGGCGGCCTCGGGGGAGGGCTCTGCCCAGAGGCAGGGCCTGGAGAAGCCGTCCGCGGGACGACTGCAAGCGACTCTACTGGCCGCGTTCCTTCAGAGTGGGGACCTCGCCGAGCAGCATCTGGGGTCGCTGAAGGTCGAGTACTTCCCTGACGAGGGACAGAGGGCCGTGTTTGAGGCAATGCGCCGGCTGATGGAGCGGGGAGAGCCGTTCAGCGCACAGGAGGTGTTGGCCGAGCTAGAGCCGCACATTCGTCCGACCCTCGCAGGGCTCGCCCTCGAGTACGTGCCAGAGGAGCAGATCGAGGAGTCGGTCGCGAAGAAAGGAGTGGGAGAGCGCCTCAAGCGACAATGGGGAACCTTGGGTATCGACGTCGAGGAGGAGCAAGCGGTCACCGAGCGCGAGAAGTGGGTCGAAGTGGCCATTGCGCGGCTAGAGGAAGACCGCCGGCTCCGAAGGCAGCAGCGGGAGCTGCTCCGGCGGCTGGATGAGGCCAAGTCGCAGGAAGAGCGAGAGGCCGTTCAGGGCGAGCTGACGGAGGTCAACCGTCGATTGTCTGAGCTGGCGGGGCGGCGCATCATGGGGGAGAACTAGGGAGAGCGCTGGGGAGCCGGGCAGGGAGCAGGGCGTGCGAGTGGGAATATCCGGTCCAAAGCGAGGAAGAGAAGCAGGCGTGAGAGAATGGTCTGTCGAAGGCGACTATATGGTGGATGGGCATGGCGCGACGTCGTGAGCTGAAGCGATCCGACGAGGTTCAGAAGCTGCTCGAGCAGGGGCGCAAGCAGGGCGGCGTGCTGACCTATGAGGAGATAAACGACACTCTCAGCGAGGACCGGGTGGATCCGGACCAGCTCGATGACATCCTCCAACTGGTGGGCGACGAGGGGATCCGGGTAGTGCAGAAATCGGAGAGAGCGGCGCAGGCCACGGGGTCTGCTCCCGGCCGTAGATCGGCGGCGCGAACCGCCGTCGCGCAGCGGGCAGAAGAGCTTCCCCCCGTCGAGGGCATCCCGCCGGACGATTCCGTGCGGATGTACCTGCGGGAGATCGGCCGGGTTCAGCTTCTCACGCCCGACGAAGAGGTGGCGCTCGCCAAGCAGCTGGAGCGTGCCACCATCCTGTCGAAGCTCCAGGCGGTGTGGGAGTACAGCATGAATTTGCTGGACCGGGAGCCGCGCCTGCCTGACATCACCCGTGCCATCGAGAGCTCGTCCGATGGCGATCTCAAGCAAGACGTTGAGGTCATCGATCACGTCATCAAGCGGCATCTGTCTCGCGGGGCGCGGATGGAGGAGCTTACGCCGGAGCAGGTGCACGCGGACGTCCATGCCTATCTGCGGCATTGCCTCGAGGATCTGAAGGCCAGACAAATGCTGCTGCTGCGGGACTACGCGGCTCCCGCGGAGGAGGGCAGCCGCGTGGGGAAGGCCGAACTTCAGCGCGCCCTGAACGAGTCGCGACGGCGGGGTGACCTGTATCGGCGGCTCCGGCGGCGGCTTCAGCTCCGGCGCGTGCGCCGCGACCTCTTCCTTCGCAATGTGTGGGATCAGTTCCGCGCCGAGGCCCGCAGCGAGGAGGATGCCGGACCGCCGGAAGACGATGACACGGTCAGCCGCTACGATGCGCCGGGAATCCTGGAGATGTCCGCCGGGCAGCTACGCGGGAACCTGCGGGTGTTGACGGTGGCCAAGCAACTGCGGGGCACGCCGCCGCGGGAGCCGACGCTGCGGGAGATAGCCCGCGCGGCGAAGACATCGGCGGATGGGGTCAAGGACGTCCTCGCCTGGGCACGCAAGATACTGGTGGAGGGCCGGGCGGCGAAGCAGAAGTTGACTGAAGCGAACCTGCGGTTGGTCGTCAGCATCGCGAAGAAGTACAGCGGACGGGGGATGTCGTTCCTCGATCTCATCCAGGAGGGCAACATCGGTCTCATCCGGGCGGTCGAGAAATTCGATTACCGGAAGAAGTTCAAGTTCTCGACCTATGCAACCTGGTGGATTCGCCAGGCGATCACGCGCGCCATCGCGGACCAGGGCCGGACGATCCGGATCCCAGGGCACATGGTCGAAACGATCAACAAGCTGGTGAAGATCTCCCGCCACCTCCATCAGCTGTTGGGACGCGAGCCTACCTGGGAAGAGATCGCGGAGGAGATGGAGGGCCCCTTCGAGACGGGAGAGGATCGCCAGAAGGCCGTCCAGCGGGTGACAGAGATCTTCCGCATCGCGCCAGAGCCTCTCTCCCTCGAGACACCGATCGGGGAAGAGGAGAATTCTCATCTAGGTGATTTCATCGAGGACGAAGATGCGGTATCGCCCGCCGACGCCGCCTCCACGCTGGTGCTGCGGGAACAACTTGAATCGGTGCTGGACACCCTCACCGACCGGGAGCGAGATGTCTTGAAGCTCCGCTTCGGGCTCGACGACGGCTACCAGCGCACGCTGGAGGAGGTCGGGCACATCTTCAAGGTAACCCGGGAGCGGATTCGTCAGATCGAAGCGAAGGCGCTCAAGAAGCTGAAGCACCCGAGCCGCAGCCGGCGGCTGCGCGACTACCTCGACTGAGATGCAACCCTCCCTGGGAGCTCAGGCATGACAGCCTCTTGCCACGCCAGACGACGTACGCTTGTGCTGCTGGTCTCCTTTGCCCTGCTGGCTATCCTCGTCTACTGGGTGGTGGCCGCTTCGCCTCCGACCCCGAGACAGGAGGAGATGACGCTGGATGGCCGCCCGGTCATCGTGGAGTACTCCGCCTCGGCCTCCGCCGAGGACTTGATGCTGCCATTCTACCCGGAAGCCGAGCTCGTGAGCAGCTTCTCCTACACCGTCAAGACGAAGGGCGGAATCCCAATCACCTACTACGGCTCCGCGGTCCTGCACAGCGCCGACACACCGGACGAGGTCGTCGAGAGCTACCGCGCCGAACTCCCCGGATCGCCTGAGCCGGAGACGATTGCGGATGAATCCGGCGAGCGCTACGTGCTGGCGATCGCGGGAGGCCATGAGGTGCGAAAGGTGACCATCACCGGGCAGGATACCGGCTGCCGAATTGAGCTGACGCGGGCAACGCGCCCGGTGGTTCCTCGCCCGGCGCCTCGGCCGCGCACGCCCTACGAGACGCCCGCCTAGCTCTCTCTTCTCAGGGCAGTGCGGGTCCCCGCAGCTTGACGCTGAGGCGGGGCTCTGCTAGGATTCGAATGATGCTGTAGTGGGCCCGCTGCCTGACCGCGAGCGGGCCGCTCTCACCTCATGGGGCCATGGTCAAGCGGGAAGACGCGTCCCTCGCACGGACGAATCGGGGGTTCGAATCCCCCTGGCTCCACCACTCTCGCCTTGGCGAGAGTGGTGAGTGAGGAGAGAGGTGAAAGGCGAGAGGTGAGAACGGCTGACCGACCATCGTGCACCTCGAGAGCATCGTGCCGTATGCCACTTCTCTCCGAACGGTCACCTATCGACTTTCTCCTTTCAAGTGGGTAGCGCAGGAGTCCCTAGGCCCGCCGGAGGCGGGCCGGCGTGGCGGCCCGAAGGGCCTAGCCACTTGCCTCCTGCCTTGTGTCAGCACTCACATCCACCAATTCGGGCAGAACGCCAGGTTCTGCTCTACCCGACCTTTGGTTGCACAGCTCGCCGCCGAAAGCAGCGGCCGGGCAGGAGACTCGCTCCTGCCCTACGAACTGAGCAGCGCGCAGGAGGCTTGTCTCTACTCAAGGCAAAAAGTCTTGTCCCGTGAACTCCGCCATCTGAAGACGCTCGAGGAGGCGCGCACGATCCTGTGGGAGGCGCTGCCGGCGCATGTGCGTGAGGGGAGATTCGGCGGTCGAGCCGTC
>JAUVSA010000124.1 GCA_030597345.1 Bacillota bacterium | reverse complement strand
TACACGAGTGCCTATGCTGCTCCTGTGGCCAAGCTCGATGAAGAGATTGGCCTGATCAGAAGCCAGCTCAACGAAGAGGTCGGCCGGCTGGTGCGAGGCACGGGAGGCGACTTGACGATTCAGAAGGCCCTCACGGAAGACCTCCTGCATTCCGAAGCGGAGGTCGCCGCGCTGGAGGCGCGCGACCGGCAGATGCGCCGCGCCCTCTCCCAGGCCAACCAGGAGCTCGGCAGGGTGCCCTCCCTACAGCTTAGGTTGGCGGGGCTGCAGCGCCAACTGGACGTGACGCAGACGGTTTACTCGGATCTGCTCCGGCGGAGCCAGGAAGTGGAAGTGGGCCGGATAATGGCGCTAGGGAATGCCGACATCGTAGAGCCAGCCTCGAAGCCCCTGGCGCCGGTAAAGCCGAACGTGCTTATGAACCTCGCGCTTGGCCTGCTCCTTGGGCTGACCAGCGGGATCGGCCTCGCGTTCATGCGCGATCAGCTGGACAACACCGTACGGGATCAAGCCGAGTTCGCCCGGCTCACCTCGGCCCCGGTGCTGGGGGCGATACCCGTCTTCCGGGGGCCGCACCAACCGGTGATGCTCTCCGATGACCTCACGCACGGCCTGGCGCTGGAGGCATATCGCACTCTTCGCTACTGCCTTGAATTCGCCACTCCCGGAGGCAAGGGGCGGGTTATCCTAGTGTCCAGCCCAAGCACCCTCGAAGGCAAGACGACTACCGTCCTCAACCTGGCGCGGACGATGGCCCGAGCGGGGAGACGGGTGGTGTTGGTTGACGCTGACCTCCGCCGCTCCGGCCTGGGGCGAGCCCTGAGCACGGGCAAGATAAAGGGCGTTTCTGATTTCCTGAGTGGAAACGCTGACCTCAGGGAAATCCTTCAGGAATGCGGGGACCCCGTTCTCACCTTCGTCGCCGCCGGTCGGCACGTCCCGGACCCTATGGAATTGCTCGACTCTGCTCCGATGCGGGCCTTGATCGAGCAGCTCAGGGAGGAAGCCGACCTAGTAATCCTGGACAGCCCCCCATTGCTGGCGGTGGCGGACAGCCTGGTGCTGGCCCGTCTCAGTGACGCCGTGCTGCTGGTGTGTGTGCCGGGCAAGTCCAATCGCTACGACCTGCAGTTGGCCAGGGAGTTGCTCTCTCAAGTCGGAGAGAAAATCTCAGGTGTGGTGCTCAACAAGGTCGACGAGCGGCAAGGCTACGGCTACCGCAGCCGCCACCACTACCCGTACGATAGGAAGGATGGGAGCAGTGGCACCTGAGCGGCGGGGACGTCGACATGGAAACGCCGATTCTTCCGAACAGACCGGCGTGGAGCGCGCGGCGGGGAGGACGTTCCCTCAGGAACGAGGGCGGCGGAGGGGCGCGATGAGCCTCCTGTGGCCGCGTCGGAGATTCGCTAGGTTGCTCATTGACAGCACTTTGGTCGCCGGGGCGGCCACCTGGGCCTGGCTCGCCTCCGTCGGCCAGCTGGCGGAACCGGGCAGCCCGCTTCCCTTCCTCGCGGTAGTTGTCGCGGTAAGGCTGCCGATCTACTTCGCGTTCCGACTGCATCGGGTCACGTGGCGGAAGGTCTCGAGGCAGGATCTGTTCGGTGTGGCGAGAAGTGCGGCCCTCGGGGCGCCGCTGATCGGCCTGCTGCTTCATTTCCTACCGGAGCCGTTCTCTCTCCGAGGACTGGCGCGGCCCTACTTGGTTCTTGTGACAGAGCCCGCCCTCTATCTCGTACTGCTGAGCGGGATGAGGATCTGCTTTTGGGCGATCGCCAGCCGCCGTCGCCAGACGAAGCAGACTAGGATCCTGATCGTCGGCACGGGCGATGCCGCTCGCTCTCTGGTCTGGCAGCTCCAGGAATCGGCCACCGATTACCGGGTGGTCGGCCTGGTTGACAACGATCCCCAGCTCCTGGGCGGACGAATTCTTGGGCTTTCCGTGGTCGGGATGATTCACGATCTGGCGCGGCTCGTGGCGCGCCCTGGTGTGGAGCAAGTCATAGTGGCCATGCCCGGCCTGCCGTCAGCGGCGCTGCGGCAAGTCGTCGAGATCTGCGAGTCGATGGCAGTCCCCGTGCGGATCCTCCCTTCCCTGCGCAATCTCATGCAGCGGGGGGCGGGCGTCGACGCCCTGCAAGAGGTGCGCATGGCGAGTCTTCTCGCCCGGCCGGAGATCACGTTCGATGACAGGAGAACCGCCTCCTTCCTGTGCGGCCGCACGGTGCTGGTCACCGGCGGAGGAGGCTCCATAGGAAGCGAGCTCTGTCGCCGGATCGTTAGAGCAGGGGCGAGCCGTCTGTTCGTGCTCGGCCGGGGGGAGAACAGTGTTTTTGAGATTGTCCAGGAACTGGCGGCGCTGAACGGACATTGCGGCGTGATCCCGGTGATCTGCGATGTGCGGGACCGGGTGGGACTGGGGCAGATCTTCGAGCGTTTCCATCCGCAAGTCGTCTTCCACGCCGCCGCTCACAAACACGTACCGCTGATGGAGCGGTACCCCTCCGAGGCGGTCAAGACTAACGTGCTGGGCACGCTCAATGCTGTCACTCTCTCCGTCGAGCACGGGACGAAGTGCTTCGTCCTGGTCTCCACGGACAAGGCGGTGAACCCGAGGAGCATCATGGGGGCCACGAAGAGAGTGGCTGAGATGATCGTCCGGGCCTACGCCATGGCCAGTGACGCGAATATGGTCAGCGTTCGCTTCGGGAACGTTCTCGGTAGCCGGGGCAGCGTAATCCCGCTGATGAGCCGCCAAATCAGGAACGGCGAGCCAGTGACGGTGACCTGTCCTGAGATGGTGCGTTTCTTCATGACGATTCCGGAGGCAGCACAACTCATATTGGAGGCGGCGACGACGGGGGGCCGGGGCGACGTATTCGTGCTGGATATTGGCGAGCCGTGGAGAATCGTCAACCTGGCGGAAGCCTTGATCCGGGCCCACGGGCTGGAGCCCCATCGAGACGTGCCAATTCAGATGATAGGGCGGCGCGCCGGGGAGAAGCTGGGCGAGGACCTCTTGAACAGGGCGGAAAGGCGCAAGGCGCGTAAGAATGGCAAGTACTATATCGTGCCCGCGGAGCCACTAGACCTCGACAAGCTTCTCGAGCAGGTGACTCAACTCCGGGCGGCGACTCTGCGGAACGACCAGGAGAATCTGATCCGTGCCTTGCGGAGTATCGTCCCGAGTTACCGGCGGAACGTCGCGTATCGGGAAAATGGCTGGTGCGGCCAAGAAAGCGAGGTCGCGGCGACAGCGTGGGATGGATGAGCGACGACCAGGCCGTGGAAAGCGGCCTGAGCCTACCTGGGGAGCTCCCCCGGAGCAAGACGCTCCCCTCGCTCTCTCTTCGCTCGAATTTCGCCTGGGCACTTGTCGGCAACCTGGTCTACGCGGGCTCCCAGTGGGGCATACTGATCGTGCTCGCCAAGCTTGGCAGCGCGGAGATGGTGGGACGCTTTGCCCTGGGTCTGGCGGTCAGTGCCCCGGTTGTGATGTTCACGAATCTCCAACTGCGCGCCCTTCAGGCGACCGACGCTAAGGAGCAGTACCACTTCCGGGACTACCTCTCCCTTCGGCTAGTCACCAGCGCCTTCGGCATGTGCGTGATCGCCGGGATCGCGGCGCTGGGAGGATACCGCTCGGAGGCAGCACTGGTCATCTTGATCATCGGGTTCGCCAAGGGCGTGGAGAGCGTGAGTGACTCCATTCACGGCCTGTTGCAGAAGAATGAACGCCTTGATCTGATCGCCATCTCGACGATGATCAAAGGTCTGCTTTCTCTGCTGGCGATCTGGAGTCTGGTCTACCTCACCAAGAGCATCGTCTGGGGGACAATCGGACTGCTCGCCGCCCGGAGCTTAGTGCTTCTCAGTTATGACGCCGGCAATGCCCGCCGCGTGCTGCGCCTGACGCCAGGCCAGGACCGTGATAAAGACAAGGGCCTGCTCGCTAGACTGCCAGCACTGCGAGGGCTCGCCTGGCTGGCGCTGCCGTTGGGCTTGGTTAGCCTGCTCGATTCGCTGAATGTCAATGTGCCTCGCTACCTGATTGAACGAAGGCTTGGGGAGGCGGCGCTGGGCTACTTCGCGGCGATGACCTACATCATGGTGGCCGGTAACATGTTGGTTGGGGCGCTCACCCATTCGGCCTCGCCTCGCCTCGCCCGATACCATGTCGCTGATCCTCCCGCCTTCAGGCGGCTTCTGTGGCGACTGCTCGGTTTCGGTGCCGCACTGGGAGGCGCCGGGCTGCTGCTAGCCGTGTTCCTGGGCCGGCCCTTGCTCACCCTTATCTATCGGCCGGATTATGCTGAACACGCCGATGTATTCGTCTGGGTGATGGCGGCATCGGGGATCGGCTACATCGTCCGGTTTCTGATCTGTGGGATGACCGCCTCGCGGAGGATCAAGGCCCAGGCGCCGCTTTACGCGGGCACCTTGCTGGTAACCGCGGTTCTCTCCTGGTTGCTCATCCCACGCTACGGCCTCCTTGGGGCGGCCTGGGCGCTGTGTGCCGCGATGACCGTCCTTCTCCTGGGCGCCGCGACCATCAGCTTGGCCGGGCCGCGGGTCAGCGACAATCACAGAAGCGATGGGCTAGTCGAGGATGACTCGGCCGACAGCTATGTCGCCGAGAGGCGTTGACCGATGTCGACAGGGACGGCCCTGCGGCCGGAGCCTGAGCTTTGCGAGCGGCGGATGCAGGGAGAAACTAAGATCTCGGCTCTTCCCTGTTCCCTGGCCGGTCTGCTCGGGTTCACGCTGCCGATCATGTACTATCTGCCAGGCATTACGAGCGCCTCGAAGCTGAATATCTCCCTCGCTGATCTCTTCCTTCTGCCCCTGGTGCTCATCCTCTGGAGAAGGTGGATAAGAAGCGGGGCGCTGGGCTATTGGCTGGTCGCGCTCTGGCTGTTCAACCTGATCTCCTGGCAACTCTCCCTTCTTCTGGTGAAGCCGGACCTGGTGACACCGGGGATGAAACTGGTCACCTGCTTCCTCTACGCGCTCACGGGATACGGCATCGGAGGGGAAGCTCGCACCGAGGCGGCATTTCTGAAAGGCCTGCTCGCCTCGGCTCTGCCGGTCGCCGCGCTCAGCATCCTCGCCTATTTCACGGGGTTTCCCAGTTCCTTCATCGTAGATTCCCGGGTGACGGGTACTTTTAGAGACCCGAATGCTTTCGCCTGCTACCTGGCAATGCTTGTTCCGCTGGTCTCCGCCTCGCCCGCGGGAGTCTACGCCCTCCCGCTTCTCCTGGCCGGCGGCCTGGTTCCTCTCTCCCGGAGCGGTCTGGCCGCCCTGGCCTCTTCCTCCTTCCTCAGCGTCCTGCTCACCAACCTCCGCCGCCGGGTCTTTCTCCTCGTGATCACCCTTCTCGCACTGGTCGCCCTCTGTGCGGGAGTCGGACAAACAACCCTCTCCCGAAGGATCATGAGCTACGAGGACTCACTCGCCTACCGCCAGCACCTGTGGGGATCGGCCCTCGAGGTGGCGAGCAAGCACCCGGTCTTCGGGATTGGAAAGGGGAACTGGGAGACCGTTTCCGGCGAGCGCCAGGTGCCCCACAGCAGTTTCCTTCAGGTGCTGGTGGATGGAGGAGTAGTTGGCTTCGGCGTCTTCTTCTTCCCGCTTCTCATCTGGCTCGGGAAGGGCCTGAAACGGCCCGCGACGCGTCCCTGGGCGATTGCGGTGTTTGCGGCCCTGGTGGGAGGCCTGGCGATCAGCCTGGATAACTTCCGCTTCTTCTGGCTGGCGGTGGGCGTACTGGTGGCGTGCTTGGCCAGGAGCAACCTTCCACGCAAAGGGGATCGTTGCTCATGAACGGGCGCAGGAAAGGGCGGCTGGGGTCTCTCGGGGAGCGGCCCCGGGTGATCCAAGCGGTGACCGCCTCCGGCACCACCCGGCTTATGCGAGGTCAGCTCCGATATCTGCGCCAGGCCGGCTTCGAGGTCGTCCTGGTGGCCTCCCCCGGTCCGGGGATTGACGGCGTCGCCGCAGAACAAGGCGTTGCCAAGATCCCGGTCGCGATGGCGCGGGAAATGGCACCTCTGCAAGACCTGCGAAGCCTCTGGCGCCTTTGGCGGGTGGTTCGGCGGCTGCACCCCTCCATAGTCAACTTCGGCACCGCCAAAGCGGGTCTGCTGATGGGAATCATCTCCTGGGCGACCCGCGTCCCCTGCCGAGTGTACACGGTGCACGGACTTCGTCTGGAGACAACACGGGGAATGAAGCGGTGGGTTCTCATTCGCACCGAGAGGATCGCCTGCCGATGCGCCCAGCGGGTGATCTGCGTGAGCGAGAGCCTGCGAAGACGGGTGCTGGAGCTAGGCCTGGCAAAGAAGGGGCAGACCGTCGTCCTCGGTGCCGGGAGTTTCAACGGCGTCGAGGCCGACCGCTTCGCTCCCACGCCCGAGCGTCTCATTGCAGGAGAGAAGCTGCGACGAGAACTAGGCATTCCGCCCGGGGCGCCGGTAATCGGGTTCGTAGGCCGCTTCACCAGAGACAAGGGGATTCCCGAGCTGGTTGAGGCCTTCAGCAAGCTTCG
>JAUVSA010000183.1 GCA_030597345.1 Bacillota bacterium | reverse complement strand
GGCGGCCACTGTGGGGAGGAGCAGTTGAAGGATGTCGCGACCGCGAAGGCCGTCGCCGATGGCGTCAAGTCCCTCGGCGGCGCATTCGTCATCTGCTCGGGGGGGTCCAACTGGGAGACTCTCGACGACATCCGCGGGGCAGCCGCCGCGTTCAATGAAGCGGGGAAAATCTGCCGCGGCGCCGGTCTCAGGCTCTGCTATCACAACCATTACTGGGAGTTCAAGGATATCGACGGCGCCAAGCCGATTCACGTCCTCGCGGCCGAGACCGATCCGGAACTTGTCAAGCTCTGCCCCGACGTCTACTGGGTCCAGGTCGGCGGCGAAAACCCGTCCGAGTTCCTAGCGCGCTACCGAGACCGCTGCCCTTGCTTGCACTTCAAGGACGGCCTCGGCGGCGATCAGATGAGGGAGTTCCGCGAGCTGGGTCGCGGCTGCATGGACATCAAGGCCGCGCTGCAGGCGGCCCTGGCCTGCAGCCCGGAGTGGATCGTGACCGAGCAGGACACAACACAGGGCGACCCGGGTGAGTCGGTCCGCATCAGCCGGGAGTGTCTGCGCGATCCCGGCCTCTGAACTCGTCGCTCTGTTCTCCGGGGCAGAGCGCTCGGCCGACTTACTCCTTCAGTGATCGAACATGCTGCACGATGCTCTCGGCCTCCCTTGCGGCCCACTCTCTGGGCAGGAGCCCGAGCAGTTCCCTCCGGTCGTCGTCGGTGATGTTTCGCTTGACGACCTTCGCCGGCACCCCCTCCGCGATGCAGTTGTCGGGGATGACGGCGCCAACGCAGCAGCTACTGCCGTTGGTGACGATGGCGCCGTTGCCCACCGTACAGTGATAGTCCAGCGCGGAGTTGATGCCGACTACCCCATGCTCTCCGACCTGGCATCCGTGCATGGTCGCGCCGTGGTTTATCCAGGCGTAATCGCCTATGATGGAGCGGTCGCCGGACTCCTCGTGCGGCCGTCCCCCCTCCAGATTCACCATGTCGTAGATATTGACATAGCTGCCGATCCTGTGATGGCCCCGAATGACCACGTTGATCTGGATGAGTGTATGATCGCCGACCACTATGTCGCCCGTGAGGACGCTGCGCTCTCCTATGTAGCACCCATCTCCAATCGCCACCGTCCCCGAGAGAATTGCCCCGGCGCCGACGAAGCATTCCTCCCCTATCGTGACCTCCCCCTCCAGCACCGCAGAGGGATGGACGTAGGATGAGTCTGCGACGTTTATCTTCGAACTGCTGTCGGACATTCAAGCATCTCCTTGCTTATGGTCGGCCGCTGCTCGGCAATGAGCAGACCGCAATGGGTAGGCCGCAATTGGTGAGCCGCAATGGGTGGGCCGCACTGGTGAGCCGCGTGGGAGTTTTCGTGCCCGCGCATCACTCGACCTCTACCATCAGACTGCCGTGACGACGGGCCAAGCTGAGGAGAAGAACTCATGCTGGTGGCAATCGGCCGGCGCCCGACACGCGCTGGCGCGCCAGGGAGGATTTGAACCCCCGACCCCCAGATCCGAAGTCTGGTGCTCTAATCCACTGAGCTACTGGCGCGCATCCAGAGTTTACCACATCACCCGAACCCAAAACAACGGGGCCCGCCACAGGCGGGCCCCTTTCGCCCCGGCTATCAAACAAGGGCAGGCGCTACGCCCCCCTTACGACCTCGATCCCGTTGAACTTGCAGAAGCTCTCCAGCGCATCGGCCACCTTCGGGTCATGGATCATCACCCCGTGGTGGATGATTCCATGTTCCACCATCTTCTGCTCCCAGTCCATCACATCGGCCACCTTCACCCACCCGTAAGAGCCCCGCACCTTCGGCGGCAGGTCCACCACCTCGCCCGTGCCGATGAACATGGTGAACCATCCATCGTACTCGGCCAGCCGGCAGCAGCTCACCGGTCCCGTCTTCTCCCGGAACTCCAGGGTGCCCCAGGAAGGCCGAAGCGGCAGAATGCTGTGTTCCATCAGGCAGGGGCGGCAGTCCGCGTCACAGGTGCTGCGCGGCGCGTTCCCGCAGTGCCAGGCCAGCCACACATTCTCCCGGTCCGGATGCAGCGCCGTCCAGTCGATGAAGTGCGGCGCGGTCTCGTCCAGTCCCGCGCCCCGGGCGGCCAGCATGGTGGCCGCACCGTACACGTCCACCTCGCAGGCGCAAGAAATGCCCTGATCTACCAGCCGCCCCAGCACCGAGCAGACGCAGATCCCGTATCGGGTCTGCACCTGCTCCCAGCAGTTGACGGCCATCGCATCCAGCGCTTTCTCCTCCGCCAGACGGCGCAGCGTTACTTCGATCCGGGCCAGCGTCGTCACCGACTCCCTCCCCGCCTCCGGAATCTCGATTCCCTCCGCTATCTCCTTCGCCGCGCGCTTCACCTCCGGGTCATCGGCCGCTGTTTCATCGAGCTGCATGAAGACCGTGGCCAGGTCCACCGGCACTACCGTCTGGTTGAAATCGTGCTGCAAGGACGCCTCATCCCACCACACGGACTCGAAGTCCTCCGGCCGCGCCCCGATCTGGCCGATGCGCGCGCCGCGGAACTCCTGATGGGCGGCACAGGCGCGGACGAATCGCGACACCCACTCCCCGAACACGGGCTCCTCGGGAAAGCAGGTCGGTATGTGCTCGAACACAATCTCTCGTCGCTTCATCGCGGAGGTGATCATGAACTGCCCGCACCAGGAGTCAGACGGCCGCGTGCCATCCGCCGCCACTTTCCCCTTGGTGGCGAAGTGCAACACCGGCGTTCCCTTCGGCAAGTGTGCAAGCACGCCCCCGACGGCGGAGGTTTCGTGGCCGAAGGTCATTCCGCCGAGGATGACGCCCACCACCTCCTGGTCCTTGAACAGCTTTACTACCTTCCTTGCCTCCTCCAGATTCCTGACCGTGCCGTTCTGCGTCATCGAGGAGTCCGGCACGATCACCTCCAAACCAGGCACCTTCTTCATCTCCGCCAGGCAGCGGGCCCGCATCTCGGTCGCCCACTCCTCACCGAAGGGAACCCGGTGGGATGGGATGAAGCCGATCTTGACTTTCCGCATCGCGTCCTCCCTACGTGGCCTCGCTGGCGAGGCTGTGCTCCCCTAGAAGCTGTTTCATAACCTCCATCTGAGGTTATGAAACAGCCGCACAAGCCGCCAGGCTCCAGCAGGCGCATTTCATGCCAGCGTCTCTAGCAGACAGCCAGGCGAGTGAGAGTTATGAAATGCGCTCTAACCGAACGTCACGGCAACCCGCACCGCCCCGTCCACCTTTCGCTCCGCAAGCTCGAACGCCTCTTGCGCCCGTTCCATCGGAAACCGGTGGGTCAGCATCGGTCCCAATTGGATTGTCCCCTGCCGGACCAGCTCGATCGCCTCCGGGTAGTTCTCGTTCTGGCGGCGCACGAAGCGGAGCGTCAGCTCCCGCCGGCGGAGCGAGGAGGCCACCAACTGGTACTCGTCCACCGGGGGAATGCCGATCACCACCACCTCACCAGCGGGCCGGACGACATCCAGACACTGCTGCAGCGCTTCCGTCGACCCCGCTACCTCGAAGACAAGATCCACGCCCCGCCCTCCCGTCTGCCTCAGTATCTCCGCCACCGGATCCTGCGGACCCACCTGAATCGTCTCATCGGCCCCCAACCGGCGCGCCGCCTCCAGCCGTTCGGGAATGGGGTCTGTCGCAAAGATCTTCTTTGCCCCCCGGACCTTCGCCATCTGCAGCGTGAAGAGCCCGATCGCCCCACAGCCCACCACTGCCACCACCGCGTCCGCCGGCCGGGAGGCCAGTTCCACCGCGTGAACGGCGACGCACAGCGGCTCGATCAGCGGTGCCTCCACCACATCAACCGACTCCGGCACTTCGAATACCCGCTCGGCCGGCCACGCCAGGAGCTCTCGCATGGCGCCATCCACCGGCGGTAGGTCGCAGAACTTCAGGTTGCGGCAGAGATGAAACATCCCTTCCGCGCACATATCGCAGTTGTGGCAGGCAACCGCCGGGTCCACTACCACGGCGGCGCCCGCGGGTAGATGCGTGCCGTTCGGATCCTCCACCACCCCGGCCACCTCGTGCCCCGGCACGAACGGGCCGTCCCAGCTCACCCCTCCCACGTTGCCCTCCGCGAACATGTGGGTGTCAGAAGCGCAGATCGTCACTGACCGGGTCCGCAGCAACACTTCGCCGGGGCCGGGCCGGGAATCCGGCCGTTCCCCCAGACGAACATCACGAATGCCATACTGAAGGATCGCTCTCATATCTCTTGCGCTCGCGCCTCTGCCCCGCCGTCAGTCTTGCCCGGACAGCGGAAACGCTGCCGGATGCCTAGTCCTGGATCTCCTCGAACAGCTCTTTCCCCACACCGCAGACCGGACAGAGCCAATCCTCCGGCACTTTCTCCCAGGGCGTCCCGGGCGCTACTCCGTTCTCCGGGTCCCCCGCCTCCGGATCGTAAACGTATACACAGGCCGTACACTGCCACTTCGACACCGCAGCTCACCTCCCGGGTGACCGCTCGAACCGGCGAGTACCGCTGAACCTACCAACTGCGCGCTGCTGTGTCAAGCAGCCTTGGTCAACGGGGGTGGCCCCAGATTATTGGTCTCCCAGAATTGCTGCGCGCCAGCCTATGGCGCGAGTCAGCCCGTGGCAGCGATATTCTTGTCGCGATCACCGGTCTTTGAACGAGTCGGCACAAGAATGTGCTTCCTACGGGCAGTGGC
>JAUVSA010000192.1 GCA_030597345.1 Bacillota bacterium | reverse complement strand
GCTATACGAGCACGCGCGACAAGAAGCACCTCATCCGCAAGCCCTGTCTTCACGGTCCCGCCTACCTCGCCGACGCAAAGCAGGATATCCAAGGCGACGTCCGGCAGTTCGCCAGCCTCGGACCGCTCCTTTACGACTTGGGTGACGAGTGCTCCATCACGAGCTTCGCCAGCCCCATGGACTACTGCTTCTCCGACTTGACCCTTGCCGCGTTCCGCGCCTGGCTGCGCGACCAGTACGGCACTCTTGATCGCCTCAACGCAGGGTGGGATACCCGCTTCCCTCGCTGGGAAGATGTGGTTCCCATGACCACGTACGAGATCAAGGACCGCGAGAAGGCCGGCAGCGAGAACTACTCCCCCTGGGCCGACCATCGCACCTTCATGGACATTACTTTCGCCGAGTGCTGGCGGCAGTTCCGAGAATGGGTCCGCGAAATCGACCCCAACACCCCTGTCGGCCTCGAAGGCACTCAGATGCCGGCCGCCTTCGGCGGATACGATCTGTGGCGGCTATCTCAGGTGATCGACTGGGTGGACCCTTACGATATCGCGAACTCGCATGACATGTTCCGCTCCTTCATGCCTCCCGGCACGCCAATCTACGCCACCCTGTTCGAGCATGACCCCAACCATGCCAACCGACGCCTCTGGCACCTCCTTCTCAACGGCGACCGCGGCGTCATCATCTGGTGCAGCAAGGACTGGTTCGACTACGAATCGCCCGATCTCACACCCGAACCCTTCGTCGCGGGCATGGCCGAACTCTTCGCTGAATTGCGCGGCTCGGCCGCTCGCGCCATCATGCACGCCCGACGGGAGAGGCCCCGAATCGCCATTCACTACTCTCATGCCTCCGTCCAGGTCGCCTGGATGCTCGACTCGCGCGAGGACGGAGACACCTGGCCTCGCCGCTTCTCCTCCTGGGAATCCACTCACTCTCGGCTGGCACTCGCACGCAACAGTTGGACCAAGCTCATACAGGATTTGGGGTTGCAGTACGACTTCGTATCTACGCACCAGATCCTGGATGGCGTGCTCGGGGAACGCGACTACCAGGTCCTCATCCTGCCGCAGTCGCTGGCCATCGGCGAGCGAGAGGCAGCAGGAATAAAGGCTTTCGTGCGCGCCGGCGGAGCCGTCATCGCCGACTTCCTGCCAGGTGTCTTCGACGAGCGCTGCAAGCGCCGGGCCACCGGAGCGCTCGACGGCATCTTCGGCGTCAAGCGGAACGCGCGTGGCATGATTCAGCAGCCTGAAGGGAGCGACGGTGTGGGCTTTCGCCTGGCCGGCCGCCACCTTCCCCTCGGCCCTGCCGAGCCCGACCTCCGCCTTGTTACCGGCCGTCCCGCCGCCTACACGGCGTTCCTCTCGCTCGACGTGCCCACCATTGCCGGGGCAGACAACACCCCAGTCCTCATCGAGCGGAGCGTAGGCAAGGGAAGGACCCACTACCTGAACCTGTCCCTGATCGACTACGCCAAGTGGCGCCTCACCGGCGACGGCGGCCCGCTGAGAGAGCTAGTCGCCGACATCTTCACCGCTTGCGGCGTAGTGCCCGCCATCAAAGTCACCCGGGCTGCCGACGGTGGCCCTCCAGTCGGCTGCGAGACCATCACCTACCATGGCGATGATGGCCGCCGCTACCTGGCGATCATGCGCAACCCCGAGTACCGCGTCGGCAGCCTCGGCGAGATCGGCTACGCTGACAACTCACGCTTCGAGCAGCCCGAGCGAATCGTCGTCGAGTTCGACGCTCCGACTCACGCTCGCGAACTCCTCTCCGGCCGCGACCTCGGCCTTACAGAGCGGGTCGAGCTCACGCTCGACCCGTGGAAACCGCTGATCCTGGAGCTGCGGCGCCCGGAAGCCTAGTTGGCCAGCCCCGGCTTCATCTCCCCATCGAACACCACATACGCGTTCCCGTTGTCCAAGCTCAACCGCACCGCCTCATTCACCGCCACCCCGATCAAGGCCTGCCTCGGCAGCGGACGCTGCCCCGCCTCCCAGTCGCGTAGCTGCTTCTCGCGGTGAGCGACGGCTTCATCCTTGGACATCCCCTCGGTCGCGATGTGGAGCTGCCGAATATCTCGCAGCCATCGCGAAATGCTCTCATACCCATACCCTACGTACTCGACATCGTTTCCTCGCTCCCAGCTCTCATAATGCCGGAAGAAGTTCGGGTTGATCTGCTCGAAGCCATCGTCATCAGTCAGGATGTGCAGATTCCGGAACTTGTGGTCCGCCCAGTACTCGCCCTTCGTCCCGCTGATCTGCAGCCCCTGATTGGTCATCGCCGAGTTCTTCTCCGAACACACCCACGAGGTCTGCACCCACAGCACCGACCCATCCTCCCACTCGATCACCGCCTGCACCGCGTCGTACGCGTCACTGCCCGTGCTCGGAAGGAACTTCTTCTGCCCGAAGGCAGCCACCCGCTTTGGCCTGAGCCCGGTGATGAAGTACCAGGCATCCACATAGTGCACCCCAACGTACTCGAACGGGCTTGACTCATGCGCCCACAGCCGGAACTGCTTCAGCGGCATGTACTTCGGCTCCTCGATCCACGCGTGGCCGTGCAGCATCTCCCCGAGATCGCCGCGCCGCACGCGATACCGGGCGAGCCTCACCGCCCGGTCCATCCGCTTGTGATAGTCGGTGGCGACGTAGGCCTTGCGCCTCTCGGCCGCCTCGATCACCTTGTGGGCCTCGTCCACCTTCAGGCAGAGCGGCTTCATCACGATCACGTCGTGCCCGGCCTCGATCGCTTCCAGCGTCATGTCGGTGTGGAGGTGGTCCGGCGTCGCCACCACCACCACCCCGTGCTCTCCCAGGGTCGCCATCGCCTCCCTGTACATCATCGGCTGGTTGTCATCCGCCGCGTACTTATCCGGATCGGGATGGCCCGAGAACTCCTCCTTCGGAAACAGCTCCCGGCACTGCTTGGTGATGCCGGAGTTCAGCGATGAAACTGCAATGTTCCCGACAATCCCCCGCCGCCGATCCTGGAACAGCGTCGGCAGCACAACCTCCTGGCTGATCATGCCCCCACCGATGAGCAGAACGTCCAGCCTTTCATCCCAGCTCATTGCGCGCCTCCTCGATCACCTCTCGCAGCACTCCAAGCCCCTCCAACACCGCCTCCTCCGGCGTCACCAGCGGCGGCGCGATCTTCACTGTCGCGCCCCCGAAGCCCACCGGATGGAACATCAGCAGACCCTTCTCAACGCAGCGATCCACCACAGCGGCCGCAAGCTCCGCGTCGGGCTCAATGCCGCCCGGTTTCACCATGTGCAAGCCGGCGACCATTCCCTTGCCCATCGCCGCGCCGCACACATCCGAATGCTGCTCCCTGACCCTGCGGACCCCCTCCTGCAGCACCGCCCCGATCTTCGCCGCCTTCTCCGGGAGCTTCTCATTCACGACCAGCTCCAGATTGGCCAGCGCCGCCGCCACGCAGATCGGGTTGCCGGTATGTGTGCTCGTCATGCTTCCCGGAGGGTACTGGTCCATCAGATCCGCCCGTCCGATGACCGCCGATAGTGGCAGTCCACTGGTGATTCCCTTCCCACAGCAGACAACGTCGGGTACGATCCCGTAGTGCTCGAATCCCCACATCGTCCCCGTCCGCCCGAACGCGGCCTGGACCTCGTCGAAGATGAGCACGATCTCGTGCTCGTCACACCAGGCGCGCATCTTCCGCGCGTACTCCTTCGGCCAGAACGCGGCGCTCCCGCCCTGATACGTCTCGCTGATCACCCCCGCGATTCGACCAGGCCCAACCCCCTTTTCCTCCAGCGTCTTCAGGAAGAACTCGAAGCTCGTGTCCTCACACCGGAACCCGTCGGGGAAGGGAACTTGCACCATGTCGGGGTCCAGGTTGACGATCCACTCCTTCAGAGCCGGGATCCCGCCGATCATCTGCGCCCCCAACGTTCGCCCGTGAAACGCACCCCCATAGCTCACGATCCCGATCTTGCGGTCTCCTCCGACCCCGCGCCCGTAAGTACGCGCCAGCTTGATCGCGCACTCCGTCGTCTCCGACCCGGTGGTCAGCAGAAACACCTTCTCCAGCGGCCGCGGCGAAAGCTCCACGACGCGCGCCACCAGCCGTGCCCGGATATCGCTGGGAAAGCAGTAGTTGTGCAGCAGCTCCTTGCGAGCCTGCTCGCAGATTGCCTCCACGATTTCGCGCCGCCCGTGTCCCGCGTTCGCCACCAGCACCCCCGAGCTCCAGTCTATCCAGGTGTTCCCCCATGCATCGTGCACCTGAAAGCCCTCCGCTCGATCCCAAACCACCGCCGGCTGGCCCCGCATCGATACCGGCTCATCCCGATAGAGCGACTCGAGAATGGGGACCGATTCCGGCACCGGGATCGGGGTCTGAATCCGCCGGAACTTCGTCTCCACCTTGGAGATGTTTCTCGGAACAAGAGCGGCTTCGCTCATGTGCCATCCTCCTCCACGACAGTTCGGTGCTTCGGTAGCTTGCTGCCGAAGCCTGCAGGGCGGCCATGCGAACCATCGCCGCCGACCCGC
>JAUVSA010000229.1 GCA_030597345.1 Bacillota bacterium | reverse complement strand
GGAGCCGAGTCGATCTGCTCGTAAGCCAGCTCTTCGGCCATCCCCTGCTGGGCCAATACGTGCGTCATCGCCGACGTCAGCGTGGTCTTCCCGTGGTCCACGTGGCCAATCGGCCCTACGTTTACGTGCGGCTTCGTTCGCTCAAACTTCGCCTTGCCCATCGTCTCTTTCCCCCTGTCACAGCTCTTATCGCTGCGCCAAGATGCAGAATCGCAGCCGGATTCCTCTCAGAATTCTGGGCCGCATTATACCGATAGGGCAAGACGTGTCAAGGCAGCCGCACCCGCGCGATTCCCCCCCGGCCCGTTTCTCGCCCCTTCCGTGTGCCGCCGGCCCGCCTAGTGGCCGAATCCGATACAGCCACAGGGCATCCTCCCCTTGACTGCCGTCACTGTCGGTCCTACTGTATTGGGTGGTTGGCGCGCGACCGGCGCAGACAGGTTCTCTGCCGTATCCCAAGGACGGATCGATTCTGCGTCCGCGCGTGTCTTGCGCGCCAGCCTCGGCCGGCCCCGCCGCCGATCGTGACTGAAAGAGGAGCCCCGTGAGATCGAAGGCTGTGTCCGGAACCGAGAGAAAAAGAGAATCGGACGCTCCCCGCAGGTCAGCCGACACACCGGACCAGAAAGGCAGGGCCTGCACTGCCCCCTCCCTGGCCGAGATCCGTCGCCGCGCCCGCCATCGCCTCCGTGAGCTGTCACGTGCCCTCACGCACCTCCAGGAAGAGCACGCGAGCGCGGCCGCCGAGTGCGCCCGGCTGCGGGCCGTGAACAACCTCCCGGAAGCGCGCGTCGCGGCCCCGCCAGACACCGACGATGATCCTACGCCATCCGCCCCCCAGGCAGAGACCGCCGAGCGCGCGGCCGAGCGCGTCCAGGCACTCCAGGAGGAGTTGACAACATCCAGGGACAGTCTCGCCGTCGAGCAGGCGCGCACCCGAGAACTTCGAGAGAGCGCCGAGGCCCTTGTCGGTAGACTGCGTGAAGCAGAGGCCATGCTATCAGATGAACAAGAGCGCCGCGGCGCGCTGCGGGACCGGGTTCGTGAACTGGAGGCCCAACTCGCGGACGTGCGGGCGCACTCAGTTTCCGCGGACCCCCCCGAGGAGCTTCAGGCCCGCCTCGTCGGCCTTCAGGTCGATCTCGAGCGCGCGCTCGATGCCAACTGTCGTCTTCGTGAAGAGATGGACGGCCTGCTCCGGTTCCTCGACGAACTGAGCGAAGTCCTCCCGCCCCCGGGCGCAGCCCAGAGTCCAGTTCGTCAAAGCGAACGCGCCTAGCCTCTCCGGGCGGAATCCCTGCCCCTACTTCTCGGTGATCGTCTCCTCGATCTGCCGCCCGAAGTGCCGGCCGCCCTCCCCGAAGTGCACGAGGACTTCGTCGCCCACCGCCAGCGCAGCCACAGACAGCGCCTCGCCTGCCGCACTCGTCAGACGGATCGTCTCCGCGTTCTGAAGGATCAGCGACGCCGACTGCCCCTCCGCCTCTGCCTCCACCAGCAGCAGCGGCCGCCGCTCGATCTTGTTCCTGCCCACATACCCCACAGACGTCTGGCCATCGTGCCGCACTAACAGCACCTCGTCCCCCGCCTTCAGCTCAGACAGGTACTTCGTCTTCCCCTCCGGCAGCAGCGCGTATGCGTGCACCGCCCCCGCATTCACGCGAAACGGCCGCGGTGCAACATACGGCGTCTCCAGGCTCTCCGAGTGGACCAGGAAGAAGGCGCTGCCGCTGTTGCCAACCAGCATCCCCTCCCCCTCTCCCATGCGCGTGCACGTGTCCACACACGCGCGGTCCCCCATTCCCAGCGCCCTGATGGTGGTGATCCGCGCCGGCGCAAGCTCGACCTTCGGAGACAGCGCATGAATCAGCGCCACCGTCTTGCGGATCTCCTCCGGGGACCGGGTGTCGAGCACGACTCCGTCCACGCCTTTCTCCAGCGCCTGGGTGACCAGCCGCGCCTCCTCCGCCCCCGTGACCTCTGCCATCAGGCCGCCGCGCCGGGAAAGCAGATTCTCCAGCGGGATGACCGTCCAGTCGGTAGTGCGCAGCACCACGGTCTTGTCCAAATGTGTAGTGGCGGCCGCTTCCTCGTCGTCCTTGTCGCGGATCTCCATCCAGACCACGTCTTCCCCTGGCCTGATGTCGCCATCGGGCGCCACCGTCGGCAGCGCGCCCAGCTCTTTCACTCGCGGCGAGTCACCCTCCACCACCACTACCGCGTCCGCTCCGCTCTCCAGCGCGGCGATGGCGAGCTGTTTGTCCCAGGGGTCCACCCGCACCCAGATGCGTTTCATCGCCGCGACTCCAGGAAGCGCTTGCTCTCCTGCACCGAGGCACCTTCGTGCACTATCATGCTGATCGCGCGCACCATCCCCTCCGGATCGGCGTGCTGGAAAGCATTGCGGCCGATGGAGGCCCCTGCCCCTCCGGCCTCCAGCGCTCCCACCACCATCTGGAACAGCTCTTCATCTGACTCCACCTTCTCTCCGCCCGCGATCACCACCGGAACGGGGCAACCCGCCACCACATGGCGAAAGCTCTCCGCGGAGCCGGTGTAGTTCACCTTCACAATGTCGGCCCCCAGCTCAGCCCCCAGTCGCGCGGCATGCTTCACATACTTCACGTCGAACTCGCTCTCGATCTTCGGCCCCCGCGTGTACACCATCGCCAGCAGCGGCATCCCCCAATGCCGGCACTCCTGCGATACCTCTCCGAAGTCCTGCAGCATCTCCGCATCCGCCGGAGCCCCCAGGTTCACATGGATCGAAATCGCGTCTGCCCCCAGCCTGACCGCCTCATCCACCGTGCATACCAGCACCTTCGTGTTCGGGTCCGGGCTCAGGCTCGTACCCGCCGATAGATGGATGATCAGCCCCACATCCCTGCCCGTCCCCCGGTGGCCCACCTGCACCATCCCCTTGTGCATGAGAATCGCGTTCGCTCCCCCGTTCACCACCCTCGTCACCGTCTCCCGCATGTCCTCCAGACCCGGGATCGGACCCACCGTGATCCCGTGATCCATCGGCACGATCACCACCCGCCTCGTGTTCCGGTCGAGGATCCGCTCCATTCGAATCTGCTTGCCGATCATTGTCCTTGGCCTCCCTCGCACCGCTCTCCCATGCCAGCACCTGCGCCGCGCGCAGGTCACCGACTAGCTATGGGCGAATCGATCTTACCGGAAATGGACACTGCACGCAACCCAGACCCAATCGTCGGCTCTCGCACCATCGCCAACCGCATCTACTGCGCCGACTCCCGCAACCTCGACATGATCGAGGACGGCGTGGTGGATCTCGTCGTCTGCTCGCCGCCGTACAACGTCGGCAAGAACTACAAGAACCACGACGACGCCCTGCCTCTCGATGAGTACCTCTCACTTCTGCGCGATGTCTGGACCGAATGCCGCCGCGTCCTCCGCCCCGGCGCCCGCATCTGCGTCAACGTGGCCGGCGTTGATCGCCAGCCCTACCTGCCTCTCCAGTCCTACATCACCCAGCAGCTCATCGAACTCGGCTTCCTCATGCGCGGCGAGATCATCTGGGACAAGGCCGCCTCCGTCGGCGTCTCCACCGCCTGGGGTTCCTGGCAGAGCCCCTCCAACCCCACCCTCCGCGACGTCCACGAGTACATCATGGTCTTCTGCAAGGAGCAGTGCCGCCTCGAGACAACCAAGGGCGACACCGATCTCACCAGCAAGGAGTTTACCGCCCTCACCCGCTCTGTCTGGACCTTCCCCACCGAATCCGCCAGCAAGGTCGGCCACCCTGCCCCCTTCCCCGTCGAGCTCCCCCGCCGCCTCATCAAGCTCTATACCTGGAAGGGCGGGCTCGTTCTCGACCCCTTCTGCGGCTCCGGCTCCACCTGTGTCGCCGCCGCCCAGCTCGGCCGCCTCTGGATCGGCGTCGATACTGACCCCTCCTACGTCGCCCTCGCCCGCCGACGCATCTCCGCCGAAGCCTCTCCGTCCCTCTTCTGACCTACCAGCCCCGTAGGGC
>JAUVSA010000156.1 GCA_030597345.1 Bacillota bacterium | reverse complement strand
GCCCAGGCCCGCCGCGACCCCCGCGCCCGGCGCACCCGAATCGTCGCGCGGCGACCCGACCCCGCCCGACCCGCCCTCCGAGCGGGTGCACATACGCGTCCCCGCGCAAGCAGCCCCAAACGCCATGGGCCAGCTAAGGGAGATGATCGACCGATTCCACGGCGACACCGAGGTGCTCATCCACATCCAGATGGGAGAGCACGAACGCTGCCTCCGCCTCGGCCCCGCCTTCCTCGTGGCCCGGGGCGAGCAGTTCGCCCAGGCCGTGCAGCAACTCTTCGGCGACGGCGCCGTCTGGATCGAGTAGCGGCTCCGCGCCCCGCCGGTGGCTAGGCCGCTTCGCGGCCGCCATCCCGGCCCGAAGGGCTTAGGGACCGTCGCTCAACGGGAGGCGAACCCATGCGCATACTCACAACGCGAAGAAGAACTCCCAGGCAAATCGCTGACGAGCTGTCCACACACCTCCTCGAGGAGGTCTCCGAGCAGGAGGCCTCCGTTCGCAAGATCGTGGAGGCCGTGCGCGCCCGCGGCGACGAGGCCGTCATCGAGTACACCCGCCGCTTCGATTGCCCCGGCATGACGGCCGAGCGACTCGCCGTCACCGAGGAGGAGTTCGCCCGCGCCAAACGCGCCGCCGGGAAGACCTTCCTCGAAGCCGTCGCGGGGGCCGTGGAGCACGTCCGCAGCTACCACGAGAAGCAGCGCCCGCACGACTGGTTCGACCTGCGAGAGTTCGGAACCGTGCTCGGCCAGAAGTTCACCCCGATCGAGCGCGTCGGAATCCACGTCCCGGGATTCACCGCCGTCTATCCCTCTTCCCTGATAATGACTGCGGTGCCGGGCCTGGTGGCCGAGGTGGACGAGATGACGCTCTGCACTCCCGCCGACTCCCGGGGCAACATCCATCCTGCCACCCTCGCCACCGCCGACTTTCTGGGCCTCCACCGGGTGTTCAAGGTCGGCGGCCCTCAGGCCATTGCGGCCCTCGCCTACGGCACCGACACCATTCCAAAGGTCGACAAGATATTCGGCCCGGGAAGCATCTGGGTGCAGCTCGCGAAGAAGATCGTCTACGGGACGGTGGGCATCGATGGCCTCTACGGCCCCTCCGAGGTGGTGGTGCTCGCGGACGAGGCGGCGGAGCCGCGCCTCATCGCCGCCGACCTCCTCGCCCAGGCGGAGCACGGCCCCGACTCAGTGCCCATCCTGATCACCCCGGCGCGCTCTCTGGTGGAGCCCGTGCAGAACGAGCTGGCGAAGCAGGTGCGCCGACTCTCCCGCAAGGCACAGGCCTGGGAGTCCATCACAAACCGAGGGGCCATCGTCATCACGAAGAGTATGGACGAGGCCTGCGACGTCGCCAACGAGCTTGCCCCCGAGCACGTCCAGATATGCACCGAGAGCCCCTTCTCCTGGCTCCCCAAGATCCGGAACGCGGGCTGCATCTCCGTCGGCGCCACCTCCCCCGTCACCCTCGGCGACTACGTCATCGGGCCCTCCCATGTCCTGCCGACCGGCCGCACCGCGCGCTTCTCCTCAGGGCTGGGGACGGCCGACTTCTTTCACCGCTCCAGCATCATCTACACCTCGAAGGAAGCCGTCAAGGAGCATGCCCACATCGTCCGCGCCCTCGCCGCCCTCGAGGGCCTCGACGGCCACATCCGCGCAATGACCGCCCGCCTCCGCAAATCCTAGCGCGCCTCTCTGTCATTCTGAGCGCACCGAAGAATCCCGTTCTAGGGCGGGCATGCCTCCGCATGCCCGCCGGCCGTTTTGGTGGCGCAGGTTTTCAACCTGCGTGGGCGCCGCAGGCGCCCCCTGTAGCGCGGGCATGTCGGAGCTTGTCCTGGGCGGAGTCGAAGGCCACATGCCCGCCGGCCCTCCGTTCTGTAGCGCGCGGTCACCGGGCCCCGCTCCCTCTGTCATCCTGAGCGCAGCGAAGGATCTTGCTCGAAGCGGCTAGGGCAGGCTCCCAAGCTGCTGATCTGTGTCGGTGTTCCGCGCCTCTCGTGCTACGTAGCGAAGCTTCCAGCCTCTCTGCTCCGCACTGCGCAGCTTCAGCAGAGCAGTGTCGCAGCCTTCGGCTGAGTAGGCACTTCGCAGAGTAGCATAGGAGTGTTCCGACACTTCCATAGGAGTGCAATTGCTCCCCGCGCACGGCCGCGCGGTCGGCCTTTTCCGCCCGAGTCTCGTGCTCCTCGAGCACCTCGCGCAGTGCTTGACTCACGCCCTTCCGCTCTGCTATAATCGCGCAAAGCACAACCCTGGAAAGGCATTGAAGGGGAGCAGTAGGCGGCGGTTCAGGCTACAGAGAGCCGGCCCAGGCTGAAAGTCGGCGTCTAGGCCCCGTCGAATCTCGCCCCCGAGCCGCCCGGTCGAACGCATCCAGTAGACCGGCGCCGGATGTTGCCCGTTACCGCGCACAGAGTGGGACGCGGCCGTCGCCAACGCGGCAGCCTCGTTCAATTTGGGTGGTACCGCGAGAGCTCAACACCTCTCGTCCCAATCGGGCGAGAGGTGTTCTCTCTACCTCTCTCGCCTCTCACTGCCGCCGAACTAGGCCGAAGTGAAAAGAGGCCCAACGATGCGCAGCGATACTATCAAATCGGGCGTCGAGCGCGCACCGCATCGCGCGCTCCTCTACGGCTCAGGCATCGACCCGGCCGCACTGCCGCGGCCGTTCATCGCGGTCGCCACCGCCTGGAACGACATCATCCCCGGCCACGCAGGCATGCGCGACCTCGAGCGCCAGATCGAGCGCGGCATCTTCGCCGCCGGCGGCGTCGCCTTCTTCTTCGGCCTCCCCGGCATCTGCGACGGCATCGCCATGGGACACCGGGGCATGCACTTCTCCCTGCCCTCCCGGGAGCTCATCGCCGACTCCGTCGAATCCATGGTCGAGGCCCATCAGTTCGATGGCATCGTGCTGCTGACCAACTGCGATAAGATCACTCCGGGAATGCTCATGGCGGCCGCTCGGCTCGACATCCCCGCCATCGCGGTCACCGCCGGTCCCATGCTCGCGGGCCAGTGCGGCGGAATCGCGGAGGCCCTGCTCGGGGCGGCCGATCGGTTCCGCGATACTGAGAAGCCCGACCTCGCGAAGACGGCTGAGCGCCTGGCCAAGGGCCGCGTCATCTACGGCGACGCCTACTATGGGGCCGGCTGGCACAAGGCAGGACTGCTCGACGACGAGCAGCTCATGGCCATCGAGCTGGCCGCCTGCCCCGGCGTGGGCTCATGTCAGGGTCTCTACACGGCCAACACCATGTCCTGTCTGACCGAGGCCCTCGGCATGTCGCTGCCGGGCTGCGGCACCGCGCTCGCCGTCTCCGCGGAGAAGCGGCGCATTGCATACCGAAGCGGCGTCCGCATCCTCGATCTCGTGAAACGGGATGTTCGGCCCTGGCAGATGCTGACCG
This sequence comes from Bacillota bacterium, assembly GCA_030597345.1. Classification (GTDB taxonomy): domain Bacteria; phylum Armatimonadota; class Hebobacteria; order Hebobacterales; family Hebobacteraceae; genus JAUVSA01. The sequence goes on along the minus strand of JAUVSA010000156.1, from coordinate 2,001 downwards.
AGGCGGCCTTCCGCAACGCGATCCGCGTGGACAATGCGCTCGGCGGCTCCAGCAACACGGTGCTGCATCTGCCCGCCATCGCGCACGAGATGGGGATACAAGTCCCGATCGAGTGGTTCGACGAGATCGCGCAGGTGACTCCGCACATCACAGACATCCTGCCCGGCCCCAGCGCGAAGCATGCCATGGAGGACCTCGACCGCGCCGGCGGCGTACCGGCCGTGCTGCACGTGCTGCGCGACGCGATAGAGTCGGCGGAGACGGTATACGGATCGAATATTCAGCAGATCGCGGCCGAAGCGCGGGTGGTGGACAGCGACGTGATTCGCCCTCTGGAACGGCCCTATCACAAGGAGGGCGGCATCGCCATCCTCAAGGGCAACCTGGCGCGGGACGGCGCCGTGGTGAAGGCCTCCGCGGTGGCGCGCAGCATGCGCCGATTCGTGGGACGCGCGCGCGTCTTCACGCGAGAGGAAGACGCCACCCAGGCCATCGGGGCAGGAGAGATAAGAGCTGGCGATGTCGTGGTAATCCAGTATGAGGGACCTCGGGGCGGCCCCGGCATGCGAGAGATGCTGTATCCGACCTCGCAGATCTACGCCGCCGGTCTCAACCAGTCTGTGGCCCTGATCACCGACGGCCGCTTCTCCGGCGCCACCATAGGCCTCTCGGTGGGCCACGTCTCACCAGAGGCGGCCGTGGGCGGCATTATCGGCCTGGTGGAGGAAGGGGACGAGATTCTCATCGACGTCAATCGCCGCAAGCTCCAGCTGCGCGTTAAGGCGGCCGAGCTGCGGGAGCGCCGGCGCGGGTGGAAGCCGGTGCCGCCGAAGATAACCACCGGTTACCTGGCGCGCTACGCGGCCCAAGTCTCCTCCGCCGCGCAGGGAGCGGTGTTGAGAGTCGAGGCGGAGCAGTGACACACGAGTGTTCGAAGAAGCGATCTTGCACTGAAGCGGGGGAGCGTAAGGAGGTGCTACCATGAAGATGACCGGCGCACAAGCCCTGATCGAAAGTCTGCGGCGCGAGGGCGTCGAGGTCATCTTCGGGTACCCCGGGGGATCGCTGCTGCCGATCTACGACGTGCTCTACGACACGAAGGATATTCGGCACATCCTCGTCCGCCACGAGCAGGGCGCGGCTCACGCGGCCGACGGGTACGCCCGCGCGAGCGGCAAGGTGGGAGTGTGCATGGCCACCTCCGGCCCCGGGGCCACCAATCTCGTGACAGGCATCGCAACCGCCCACATGGACTCGGTGCCAATGCTGGCCATCACCGGCCAGGTGCCGACCTTCGCCATCGGCAAGGACGCCTTCCAGGAGGCCGATATCACCGGCATCACGTTGCCGATCACCAAGCACAACTACCTGCTGACCCACGCCGAGGACATCCCACGCGTGCTGAAAGAGGCCTTTCACATCGCTCGCACTGGAAGGCCCGGGCCGGTGCTGATCGATTTCCCGCGCGACGTGCAGCAGGCCGAGTTCGACTTCGAATACCCGGAGAAGATGACCCTCCCGGGCTACAGACCGACGACGGTGGGCCACCCCAAGATGATCTCGCGCGCGGCGGAGCTCATAAAGACCGCACAGCGTCCGCTGATCTATGGCGGCGGAGGCGTAAACATCGCCGGCGCTCAGGATGAACTGGTGGCGCTGGCAGAGCGGATCGACGCGCCTGTGACCATGACGCTCATGGGCAAGGGCGGATTCCCGGATGACCACGAGCTGTCCCTGGGAATGCCGGGGATGCACGGCACCGCCTACGCGAACTACGCCCTCCACGGGGCCGATGTGGTCGTTGCCGTGGGCACTCGCTTCGACGGCCGGGTGACCGGCAAGCTCGACAGATTCGCTCCGGGCGTCAAGTTCATCCACATCGATATCGATCCCGCCGAGATCGGCAAGAACGTGGCGCCGGCGCTCCCCGTTGTGGGCGCTGTGCCGCGCTTGCTCGCTGCTCGGGTGAATTTTTTCTCGCGCGCGAGCCATCCGGCGGGG
>JAUVSA010000269.1 GCA_030597345.1 Bacillota bacterium | reverse complement strand
GGCTGGACTCAGCCCTGTACCTGCTTGTGCTTGGGCTTGTCGCAGATCACGCGCACTTTGCCGTGGCGGCGAATGATCTTGCAGCGGTCACACATTTTCTTGACTGATGATCGAACTTTCACGGGTTATCCTCCGACTGGGGCGCTGAGTGGGCGCCCACGCTGGCTGTCGGTTCTCTCTGGTTTTCCGGTCTTGCCGGGGCTCTGGCGGATGGTGAGTGTCTCACATGCCTGGTCGGTGATGACAATGGTGTGTTCAAAATGGGCGGAGAGGGACCGATCCTTGGTGCGATAGGTCCAGCCATCGCGTCTCTGTATCACCTGCCACTGGCCCTGATTGACCATGGGCTCGATCGCCAGGGTCATGCCTGGCGCGAGTTCCGGCGAATCGGCACGGCTGCCGTCGAGGAAGTTCGGGATGTGGGGCGGCTCGTGCATGCTGCGCCCCACGCCATGGCCGACGAGCTTGCGGACGACGGAGTAGCCATGGGCCTCGACGTGGCGCTGTACGGCGGCTGAGATGTCGGCCACGCGGTTGCCCGGGCGGGCCTGGGCAATGCCTATGGCGAGCGCCTCACTGGTGACGCTCAGCAGGTCCGCCGCGTCCCGGGAGATCTGGCCGACTCCAACCGTGGTTGCGGCGTCGGCGATCATCCCATCCACGGTGGCGCCCACATCGAAGGAAACGATGTCGCCGGGCTGGAGGACGCGATCCCCGGGGATTCCATGCACAACTTCGTCGTTTATGGAAGTGCAGATGTTCGCGGGGTAGCCGTATAGCTTATAGAAGGACGGAATGGCGCCTAAGCTGCGAATGATGGTCTCTCCGATGCGATCGAGCTCCTTGGTGGTGACGCCCGGAACGCTGGCTTCCTCGAGGCGGTCGAGGGTGAGCGCGACGACCTGTCCCGCGCGCCGCATCAGCGCGATCTCCTCTTCGGTCTTGAGGAGGATGGCACGCTTGTCGGGCCGTTCCGTCTTGTGCTTCCGGGAGGTCACGTTCGCTGCTCCTCGGGCGACGGGGCGGCGGCGCGCTGCTCGACGATATCGGCGATCCGGGCGAGGACGCGGTCGACGCCAATGGTGCCGTCTATCTCGTAAAGCAGGCCGCAGTCGCGGTAGTAGTGGAGCAACGGCTCGGTCTGGTGAGCGTAGACCTCGAGCCGGTTGCGAACGACGTCGGGGCGCTCGTCCTCGCGCTGAATGAGAGCGGAACCACAGAGGTCGCAGATGCCCTCCTTTGCTGAGGGCATGGTGTCGAGATGGTAGATTGCGTTGCAGCTGGGGCAGGTGCGACGGCCGGAGAGGCGGCGCAGAAGCTCGGCCTCAGGGACCTGGAGGTAGATAGCGGCGTGCAGGCGCTGGCCCAGCTCCTGGAGCCGCCGGTCGAGGGTCTCGGCCTGGGCAAGGGTGCGAGGAAAGCCGTCCAAGATGTACCCGCGTTGGGCGTCGGGCTGGGAGAGGCGGTCGGACATCATGTCGAGGATGAGTTCGTCCGGCACCAGATCGCCGCGATCCATGAAGGGCTTGGCGCGCCGGCCGAGCTCTGTGTCATCGGCTACGTGGGCGCGCAGGAGGTCGCCGGAGGCGATATGGAGGATGCCCTGCCGCCTCCGCAGCGCGCTGGCCTGGGTGCCCTTGCCCGATCCCGGGGGGCCTAGCATGAGGATGCGCGTCATTTTATGAATCCCTCGTACTGGCGCATGACGAGATGGGCCTCGATCTGTTGGACGGTGTCCAGGGCTACTCCGACGAGGATGAGCAGGGAGGTGCCGCCGACGACGGTGAAGCTGGTGACGCCGGTGATGTCGGGGACGTAGTAGGAGAGGAGGGCGATGATCCCGAGGAAAAGGGCGCCGGCAAGGGTAATGCGGCTGAGGATGCGGTCGAGGTGTCGCTCGGTGGGCCGGCCAGGGCGGATGCCCGGGATGAAGCTGCCGTACTTCCTGAGGTTGTCGGAGACATCGGCGACGTTGAAGCTGACGGCGGTGTAGAAGTAGGTGAAGAAGACGACGAGCAAGAAGTAGAGGGCGGAGGCGACCCAGCTTTCGCCGGGGCTGAAGAATCGGGAGAGGGTCTGCATGTAGCCGCCCCAGGGCTCCTCGAGTCCACCCATGAATTGGGCAATCTGACCGGGGAGCATGATGACGGCGATGGCGAAGATGATGGGGATGACGCCGGCGGTGTTGACGCGGATGGGGAGGTAGCTGCTGCCGCCACTGTAGATACGGGTGCCGACGACGCGCTTGGCGGACTGGATGGTAATGCGACGCTCGCCTCGGGTGATGTAGATGATGCCGGCGATGGTGGCGATCCAGACGGCGGCGAGCAGGAGAACGTTGTGCCAGTATATGTTCCTGCTCTGCAAGAGGACGTAGGTCCTGCCGACCTCCACCGGCATGCGAGCGACGATGCCGGCGAAGATGATGAGGGAGATGCCGTTGCCGATGCCCTTGTCGGTTATCTGCTCACCCATCCACATGAGGAAGCAGGTGCCGCCGACGAGGGCGATGATAATGGGGATGATGCCGAATCCACTGATCGCAATAGGGGCAGGATCGGCCTGGCTCAGCCATGCGCAGAGCATGGAGGCCTGTACGAAGGCGAGGAAGATGGTGAGCCAGCGGGTCCACTGGGAGATCTTCTTGCGGCCGCTTTCGCCTTCCTTGGCCAGCTCGGCGACGCGCGGGATGGCGATGCCGAAGAGCTGGAAGATAATGGAGGCGTTGATGTAGGGCATGATGCCGAGGGCGAGGATGGAGAACTTGCCGAGGGCGCCGCCGGTGAACATGTCGAGCAGGGCCAACAGACCACCTTTGACGAGGGCTTCACCGGCGCCCAAGCTGACATTGGGGACGGGGATATGGAGGCCGACGACGTAGAGGGCGAACATGCCGAAGACGAAGAGGATGCGCCGACGGAGGTCGGGGAGCTTGAAGGCGGCGACGATTGGCTCCAAGACGCTGGTCACGCTAGATGACCTCCGCGGTTCCCCCGGCGGCCTCTATCTTGGCGCGGGCCGCCGCGCTGAAGTGATGGGCGCGGACGGTGAGTGCCTTGGTGAGCTGGCCGTCTCCGAGTATGCGCACTCCGTCGCCGAGCTTTCGCACGATGCGTCGCTCCCGGAGCAGTTCGGGCGTGACGACGGTGCCGGCATCGAATCGTTCCTCGAGTCGGCCGACGTTCACCTGGGCGTAGGTGCGCCGGAAGATGCCTATGTTTCGGGCTGCTTGGCTGACGCCGCGGCGCTTGCGGAGGCGGCGGTAGAGGGGGGTCTGGCCGCCCTCGAAGCCCATCCGGACACTGCCGCGGGCATTCTGGCCCTTCATGCCGCGGCCGGAGGTCTTGCCATGGCCGGAGGCCATGCCTCGTCCGACGCGCTTGCGTT
>JAUVSA010000108.1 GCA_030597345.1 Bacillota bacterium | reverse complement strand
CGGACCAGTGCGACTCGCCGTGGAAGAAGACTCTTGAGCGAGCTGCAGAGGGGCAGCGCCTGAGCGCAGAGGAATCGCTGGCCCTCTTGCACGCTCCCCTCGCCGCCGTTGGAGCGGCCGCGGACCTGAGCTGCCGCCGGCTGCACCCGGAGCCCGCGCGCACCTTCGTCATCGACCGCAACATCAACTACACGAACATTTGCGTGTCCGCCTGTCGGTTCTGCGCCTTCTTCCGACCGCCCGGCCATCCCGACGGTTATCTCCTCACCCGCGCAGCGATCCTCGACAAGATCGAGGAAGCTGTCTCCCTCGGCGCCACGCAGATCCTCATGCAGGGCGGCCTCCATCCCGAACTCGACATCACCTGGTTTGAGGACGTGCTCCGCGCGATCAAGGAGCGCTTCTCCGTGCACCTGCACTCGCTCTCCCCGCCGGAGGTCATCCATTTGGCGCGGCTTTCCGGGTTGACGATCACCCAAACCCTCCGGAGACTTCGCGAGGCCGGGCTCGACTCCCTGCCCGGAGGGGGAGCCGAGATCCTGTGCGACGAAGTTCGATCCAAACTCAGCCCCCACAAATGCACGGCCGACGAGTGGTTCGCTGTCATGCGCGAGGTCCATGCCCTTGGAATGCGGGCCACTGCCACCATGATGTTCGGGCATGTGGAAACAGGGTCGAATCGAATCGCACACTTGCTGCGCGTGAGAGATTTCCAGGACGAGACGGGCCTCTTCACTGCCTTCATACCGTGGACGTTTCAGCCGGCAAACACGGCGCTCGGCGGACGGGCGGTGGGCGCCCACGAGTACCTGCACACGCTTGCCATCTCCCGGCTCGTGCTGGACAACGTGCCCAACCTGCAGGCCTCCTGGGTCACCCAGGGAGCCGACATCGCCCAGGTCTCACTCGCCTTCGGTGCCAACGATCTCGGGAGCACAATGATCGAAGAGAACGTGGTGAGGGCGGCCGGCGTATCCTTCCGCCTGTCGGCCGAGGACCTGGTCGAGCTGATCCGCCGCGCGGGCTTCACCCCCGCCCGCCGGGACACCTATTACAACATCTTGGAGACATGGAAATGACCACACGCGATACGTTCGCGGTCATCGGCGGCAGCGGCGCACATCAAGTCCTCCAGAAGTACGCCCCGAATGCCAAGCGTCTCGACCCCATCTCCACTCCCTTCGGCCTCTCCGGTCCCCTCTATCGCTTCCGCATCGGCAGCGCCCACTTCCTCTTCCTGCCCCGCCACGGCGAGACCGGATATCAGATCGCCGCCCCCTGGGTCAACTACCGGGCCAACATCTACGCCCTGAAAGAGCAGGGCGTCATGCATATCATGTCTTGGTCCGGGCCGGGCGCGATAGACAACTCGCTGAACATCGGCGAATACGTTCTCCCCGATGACCTGATAGACGAGACGCGCGGCCGCGAGTCGAGCTTCTTCAAGGGCACCGGGCTCGGCTTCATCCGCCAGCACCCGGTCTTCTGCCCCGAGATGCACGACGCCGCGGTCGTGACCCTGTCCCGGCTCCGCTTTCCCTATCGCCCTGAAGGAGTCTACGTCTGCACCGAGGGACCCCGTCTCGAAACGCGGGCCGAGATCCGTCGCTACCGTGAGTGGAAGACCCACCTGGTTGGCATGACGCTGGCGCCCGAGTGCTTCCTCGCGCGAGAGCTGGAGATGTGCTACCACCCGATCTGCTATGTTACGAACTACGCCGAGGGGGTGTATCAGCGGCAAGCCCGGCCGGGCGTGCTGTTCGAGGGGCTGCTGGAGGGCGCCGAGCAAGCGGCCGTTGTGGAGGCGGTCGAGCATTTCCCGGAGATAGCCGCCTTCCTCGCTCGCGCGCTCCCGGAGGAGCGCGCATGCCCCTGTTCCCTGGCCATGGAGCGCTACCGCCGCGAGGGCCGCATCGAAGAAGATTGGCACACGTGGATCGGCGAGCCGTGAGCGGCCGGCGCGACAACTGGGACTTCGCGGACCTGGGGATGAAGGAAACCCAGGACTCCACGCACTTCTTCCATCACTGGACCGCTAAGTTCATCCCCCAGATCCCCAGACGTGTGATAGAGATGTACGCGCGTCCGGGCGACGTCGTGCTCGACCCCTTCATGGGGTGCGGCACCACGCTCGTGGAGGCCGCGCGCCTCGGCTACGACTCCTGGGGCACCGACATCAATCCCCTCGCGGTCAAGATCGCCCGCGTGAAGACCGCGCGCATCCAACATGCCAGGCTCAGGGAGTTTGTTCTGTGGCTTGAAGAGGCCGCGACGGACCCGGAACGGCACCGCGCTAGATCGGCCCGGCTGTTTGAGGCAAGCGAAGAGTGGTTCCGAGACGACGTTGCCCGCGCCATCAGGGCTATCCTCGATAGTGCCAAGGACCTGGGTCAGAACACTCGCCACTTCGTCGAGGTCGGCCTTTCGGACTTGCTCAAGGGTATGAGTAATGCCCGTATGGACCGCACCATTCCGGCCATCCCCTCCGAACCTGAGTACACCGACAAGAAACACTACGACCGCGTGGTGAACAACGACACCCGCGCGATCAACCCCTTCGCACGACTTTGTGCGCACCTCCGGCGGATGCACGCGGCGTTGTGCGGGTTCCACGCTGAAGCGACTGGCAAGGCGAAGCCGTTCAGACGAGACGCCCGCAAGCTCGCCGCGCTTGGGCGCAAAGCTCAGGTCGCAGTCACCTCGCCTCCCTACTGGAGCGCCCAGAACTACCAGAAAATGCACATGCTCTCTTTTCGCGTGCTCGGCCTGAAGGAGCCTGGCCCCGCCGAGATCGGCCGCCGGCCCCGGGACTACCTGCCGGATATGGATGCCGTCATCGCCCAGGTGGCCCAAGTGCTCGACGGCCACTTCACCTTAGTCATCGGAGAGTCCAAGGACGGAATACACGAAGCGGTGCGAGATCAGTGTGAGGGGCACGGTATGCGGCTGCTCGAAACCTTCCGGCGGCGGATAATCAATCAAGCCTTCTTCGCCAAGGCCGTGAAGCGCGAATTCGTCTACGTGTTCAGGTGCTCGGCCTAGCCTTCTCCCGCCATCACCCGCACCATCTCCTCCATCCGTTTCTCCGCGATCTGCGGGTTGAGTCGCTCCGCCGCCTGGCCGAACCATTCGGCGGCCGCCTTCGCTTGCCCGAGGGCGATCTCGCAGAGCCCGCGGTAGTAGCACGGAACGTACTCCCGGCTGAAATGCTCGGCGGCGACCGCCAGGGGCTCTCTCGCCTCCTCATATCGCTCTGACTCGAAGAGCGCCGCCCCCATCAGCGCGGCGACCTCCGGCTGCCCGCGCGCCGCCTCCGGCAATCGCGCGAGCTGCTGCGCGGCCGCCTCCGCGTTCCGCTGCTCCAGGTAGGCCTGTCCCATGGCGAGCGCTATCTCCTCGGGGTCGGCGCCCGCCTCTTCCGCTTGCCGAAGTGCCTCGATCGCTCTCTCCCACCCGCCCACCGACATCGCCTCTTCCGCCTCCAGCATCGCCACCGCCACTTTCCCCCGCAGCCGGGCCATGGGCCAGAGCACCACTGTCCGCAGCGCCGAAATCAGCCGCAGGCTCAGCCCGGCCGGAGCATCCTCTCGTCCTCCTTCGTCGGGAGTAAGCTGCTCCTCCAGCGACCTCGCCTGCCCGCGGCGCTCCCAGAGATACTTCTCGGCGAGTGTGAGGGCCTGCCCTTGGAGACGCGCGTTCCCCTCCCGCAGATGCGCCTTCAGCAGCTCGGCTCCTTCTTGCGTGCGTCCCAACGCGAGCTGACAGAGGCCCAAGTTCGCCTGCACCAGCTGGTTCTCCGGATCGACTCGGGCCGCCGCAGAGAAGGCCTTTCTTGCCTCCTCGTACTGGCCTGCATCGTACTGGATCTGCCCCAGGAACAGGAACGCGGCATGGTTCTTGGGCGACAGATCGGCCGCTCGCCGTGCCGCACGCACCGCCTCTCCCGTCCTCCCGGCCGCGGCAAGCGCCAGCGCGCGCTGAAGGTGTGCCCTCGCATGCTTGGGAAAGGCGTCGATTACCCAGTCCAACGCCCTCGCCGCTTCCGCGGGCTCACCCCCGCGCAGCGATCGCGCGGCACGGGAGTACTCCCGGTCCGCGCGCCACCAGCGCGCGATGCTCCAGCTTGGAGACGTCTTCCCAGCCATGCCGCCCGTCTTTCTGCGCCGACACCCCTCTATCCCCCTATACCACGGCTCGCTCCGCGCCTCACAGATGCCGATACAACAGTTTAGGGCGACAGTTTAGGGCGACGCATCGCAATCATGGCATAAATACATGGGGAGTGGCAGATGAGCGGGTCGGTGACGGTCTGGCGCGGCCGACGGCCGCGCTTGGCAACTGTCGTCGTGGTATGCTCCGTGCTGGTGTTCGCCGTCCAGACTGCGGGCTGGGCGGCGCGCGTGATCACGCGCGTCGACATCAGGCCCGGCGCCGCTGAGACCGTCATTGCCGTCTTCACCGCCGACGAGCAGCGGCTCGAGGCCACCTCCTTTTCCCTTCAAGATCCGCCCCGCCTGGTCTTCGACTTCCCGGGCGCCACTCTGGACCCGGACCTGCCTTTGGAGATTCCCGTTGTGGCGCCCGCGCTCCGCGCGATCCGGCTCGGACAGTTCAGCATGGAGCCGGCAATCGCCAGGCTGGTGGTCGATCTTTCTGGGCAGCGCCTGCCCCCCTCGTGGGAGATTGCGGCCGGGGCTGAGCCCGGCGAGACCCTGCTCTTGCTCCGACAACCGGGCCCCGCTTTGCTCGCTCCTCCGAACACCGAGATCGTGCACGGTGTCAGTCTAGTCCGTATTCCCGGGGTAGCCCAGCTCCGCCGCTCGATAGCCACTCTGACAGATCCTCCGCGCATCTACGCCGACCTGACGGACGCGGTGCTCCAGGAGGACTACCGGGAGGAGTTCTCCGCCGGCGTGATCCGCGAGATCCGCATGGCCCAGCAGCCCGCTGATCCGGAACACCCTATCGCCAGGATCGTCCTGGAGCTGCGCGAGGAACAGGCACACATTGTCTTCGCAGATGGGCCGGATCTGATCCTCGCCGTGGGGCCCCAGCCCTGGGCCCTCCCCCTCCCCGAGTACCAAGCTGACAGCCGCTTGGAAGGGAAGCGCATCGTAATCGACCCCGGCCATGGCGGCCACGACATCGGCGCGCCTGCGAAGTTTGGCTCTCCTCCGGGGGGCCCCTTCGAGAAGGACCTGGTTCTGGAGATCGGCCATCGGCTCGCCAAGCTGCTGAAGGCCGAGGGCGCACAAGTGACCATGACGCGCGAGGACGACACCTACATTGGCCTGACGGAGCGGGCCGCTCTCGCCAATCATCAGAAGGCCCACGCCTTGATCAGCATCCACTGCAACTCGTGCGACACTCCCAACACGCTGCAGGGCACCAGCGTGTACTACGACCACCAACACAGCCGTGGCTTTGCTCAGCTCGTCCAGAGAGAACTGATAGCCGCTCTCGCCACCGATGACAAGGGCGTGCGGAATGCAAACTTCGCCGTCATCCGCCGCGCCAAGGGGCCGGGCATCCTCGTCGAGACTGCCTACATAAACCATGATGGTGACCGCGCTCGACTCGTTCACCCGAACTTCCAGGAGCGCGCCGCCCGCGCCATCCTCCAGGGTCTGACGAGCTTCCTTTCCGCGGAGCCCCATGGGGCGGGATCGCATCAGTGAGCGGGCGTCGACGGGGTTCTCGCGCTCCCTGGATTATCATCCTCGTGCTGGTGGCGGCACTTGCCGCGGCCGGCACTATCCTCTACCGCATCTATCCCGAGTACCAGCGGCTGCGCGCACAGGAAGCGGCTCCCGGATCAGAAACCGGCGACCTTGGGTACGCAACGGCCTCCAACGCGGGACCGAAGCCAGTGGTCTCCCGTCTCTACTTCGCGCGCATCGTCGAGGGCCAACAGCGCATGGTGGCCATCAGCCGCGAGCTTCCGGCGGGCCTGCCCCCGGCCCAGGCGGCGCTGGAGGAGCTCCTTCGCGGCGAAGTGCCGAGGGGATGCGACAGACCGCTTCCTCGCGGCACCGAACTGCACAGCGTCCGCGTCGCCGGCGGCGTGGCGCTCGCCGACCTCAGCAGAGAGTTGGCGTCCGGCTTCAGAGGTGGTTCGGACAACGAAGGTGTCACCATCTACGCCATCGTCAACACCCTCACCAGCCTGCCGGGAATCGATGGGGCACAGATACTGATCGAAGGAGAACCTATCCAGGAGATCGGCGGCCACCTCTACCTCGGCGAGCCGCTCGCCTTCGACGACGAGTTGGTCGTTCCGTACCCCTGAGGCCGCCCCATTAGGGCTCGCCCCTAGCTACTCCCCGCTCGCAACCCGAACCCCTTGTATACGCACCGTTGGCAGCACCATGCCGGGCTCTTCCCGATAGTCGGACGACACGGCGTCCAGATTCCCGAGGAGCTCCAGCATGTGTCCGGCCACCATCGTGTTCTTCAGCGGGTGAGTTAGCTGCCCGTTCTCGATCCGGAATCCCGCGTCCACGAGGGCGGACACCTGCCCCGAGGCCGTGTCGGGATACGGGTTGCCGAGTGCCACGTAGATGCCGTCCCCCACCTCGCCGATGATCTCCGCCGCCGTCTTCTCGCCCAGTGCAGGAATCACGTTTGTGGGTGCAATGCCGCCGCGCGTCGAATGCCCTGTGTTCTCCTTACCCGACTTCTTCGCCGTGTAGTTGCTGTGCAGATAAGTCTGGAGAACCCCCCGGTCCACCACTGTTATCCGGCGATGGGGAAAGCCATCTCCATCGCACAACCCCGAGCCGAGGCCGCCCGGGATGAGAGGATCATCCACCAGCGTCACGTGCGGGGAAGCGATGGGCTCTCCCTGCTTCCCAAGCAAGAAGGAGCGGTCCCGCTGCACTTCCTCCGCGCTCGCCGCGCCGCAGATGCCGGCGAACAGCGCTCTGCTCGCCAGCGGACCGAACACGACAGGTAGGGACCCCGTCTCGACACTTCGGCTCTCGAGGTATCTCAGCGCCTCCTGCGCCGTCCGCGCGCCGATGCCATCCGGCTCCAGGTCGCTCAGCAGCCGCGCCTGGTCCCATTCGTAGAAAGAGCCGACATCGTCGCCCCGCCGAACCACCACCTGGACCGAGACCGAGGCGCTCGTGCTCCGCTGACTCACGCGCACGCCCAGGTTGTTCACCAGCGCCCACTCGCGCCAACTCGCGTGTGCTGCTCCAGCAACGATCGCATCGT
>JAUVSA010000329.1 GCA_030597345.1 Bacillota bacterium | reverse complement strand
TTTGGCGGTTGCGTTGGCGGCGAAGGTGGACCCTGTCTCCGGCGGAAGCTCGACCTCGGGGAACTCTGCAAGGCTGGCCACCTCGAACCCCATCCTCTCATCTCGCAGGATGCGCGCGATCTCCCGCGCCTTCGCTCGATTGAGGCTGGCGACCACCAGGCGCCGAGATCGCCCCACTCCGCCGTCCGTGCTCTGCCCTTCCGTCACAGCTCGATCTCTTCGAGGGCATCCTTCTGCGCGGAGAGGAGCTGCTTTATCCCCGCCGCCGCCAGATCCAGCATCTCGTCCAGCCGCTCCCGTGTAAACGGCATCCCCTCTGCCGTCCCCTGCACCTCCACCAACTTGCCGGCCCCCGTCATCACCACGTTCATGTCCACCGCCGCCATGCTGTCTTCCGTGTAGCACAGATCCAGCATCAGCTCGCCGGACACCAATCCCACGCTGATTGCGGCCACCGCGTCGAAGATCGGCACTTCCGCGAACACGCCGTCCGCCTGCAGTCCGCGAAGGGCCTCCGCCAGACAGACATACGCTCCGGTGATAGCGGCCGTCCGCGTGCCGCCGTCCGCCTGGAGCACATCGCAGTCCAGCGTAATCGTGCGCTCCCTCAGCACATCCAAGTCCACCACCGCCCGCAGCGACCGCCCGATCAGCCGCTGAATCTCGTGCGTGCGCCCGCTCGCCATCTGTCGGCCCCGCGGCGTCCGCTCCGATCCCGCGCGCGGCAGCATGCCGTACTCGGCCGTCACCCACCCGCGCTGCGTCCCCACGAGAAATCGCGGGACCTCGTTGCGCACCGAGGCCGTGCAGATCACCACCGTGTCCCCGAGCTCCACGAGGCGGGACCCCTCCGCGTACTTATTGTACCCGGTGCTCATTTTGACCGGCCGGAGTTCGTCATTGGCACGGCCGTCGGCCCTCGGCATGAGCCTCCCTCCCCTCAATCGCAATCGCTGCGCGGCTGCTGGTGCTGCGCCTCAACTCGCTTGGCAACGCGACTCATCCTCAGCCGCGCGTACGCGGGAAGCGGGCCCCCGATGAGCGGGCGAGCATACTCGAGAAATGCAGGGGTGACATCATTCCCTCCGGGAGCGATGTACTCGTCCGGCATCGGGCGCTCGGCATTGGCAACATCCGCCAGTGGCGCCAGGCCGGTCTCACAGCGATAAGGCTCCTGGTTCACACGTTCGAGCGTGACCATCATGTCGGTCACTCCCTCGCAGGCCCGCTGCACCGCGGCCGCTCCCACCATCTCCGCCTCAGCAACATCCACTTCCGACTGCGCCAGCCCGAAGACGCGCTGGATCGTTCCCGCCTTATCGAACCTCCCCTTGATCCCCAGCCCCTCCGCTATCAGCTCGACCAAGTAGTCCCCGACTCCGCCAAGCTGCTTGTGGCCGAAGGAGTCCGTGCCCACATCGTGCTTGAAGGAAACGAGCACATTCCCCTCCCCGTCGCGTATGCCCTCACACACGGCCACCACGCAACCTCTTCCTTTCTCAACCTGCCGCTTCACATCCGACAGAAAGCGTTCCCGATCGAAGGTCCTCTCCGGAAGGTAGATGAAGTGCGGCGGATCGCCCGGCGCCTCCCGCGCGAGCGCGGTCGCCGCCGTTATCCACCCCGCATTACGACCCATCGTCTCCACGATCTTCACCCTATCGACCGTGTGCAGGGCCGCCGTGTCCAGCCCTGCGTCGCGCACCGCCATCGCGTTGAACCGCGCGACGCTGCCATACCCCGGACAATGGTCCGTGTAGGCGAGGTCGTTGTCCACCGTCTTAGGAATCCCCACCACCCGCATCTCCCACCCGGCCTCCGCCGCCAGCCGGCCGATCCGATGACAGGTGTCTGCTGAATCGTTCCCACCGATATAGCACAGGTAGCGAACGTTATGTGCCTTGAGCACCGCCAGCAGGCGCTCGTACTCAGACTCCACGAGCTTCTTCCGACAGGACCCAAGCGCCGCCGACGGCGTCCGAGACAGCAGCGATGTGACCCCATCCCCCTCCGCCCGCAGATCGACCATCTCCTCCCGCAGCATCCCCTCCACTCCCCCCACCGCACCATACAGATCGCCAACCTCCGAGTGTTTCTTGGCTTCCTCAATCACTCCCGCGAGGCTCGCGTTGATCACCGCGGTAGGCCCCCCGGACTGCCCCACTATCAGGTTACCCCTGAGTGCCATCGCCACTGGCCTCCCCTATCTCCCTATAGCGCATTTCATAACCCTCACTCGCCAGGCTGTCCGCTTGAGATGTTGGCATGAAATGCGCCTGCTGGAACCTGGCGGCTTGTTCTGCTGTGTCATAACCTCGGGCAGCACAA
>JAUVSA010000316.1 GCA_030597345.1 Bacillota bacterium | reverse complement strand
TGGTCGTGCTTGGCGGCCCCCGGCAGAATCGCGCGGCGGTGGATCTCCTCCACCATTGGGACAATCTGATGCCGTTTGAGCTCAAGCACAAGCGCTCTGCAGCGAACCCGGCCTATGTGGTACACAACCGGGACACAGGTGAAAGCTGGGTGCCTGACTCAGCGCATGCCGAAAGGGTCGCCGATGATTTCAGCGATTTCGGGCTGGTGGTGAAGGCCCCCGGTCCGCGCGGCTCCGGAACATGCCTGCTGCTAGCCGGCTGTCACGCCTTCGGTACTCACGCCGCCGTACGCGCCCTCTCCGATCCCCGCTCGGTTGCGCTCATCGCCCGGCTGCTGCCCTCGGTCCGCGCGCACTTCGCCGCCGTAGTGCAGGTGCGCGTCCGTAACTTCTGCCCCGAGCCCCCCGCGGTTGCCGATTTGGTTGTCATGTCTGAGTGAGATCCCCTGGCCGTCGCCGCTGGACGTGCTGCGCGCACGCGACGCATGCCCAGCCTATGGGACGCGAAGCAGGGGCGGCTGGCGCCGCCCCTGCCGTCTTATCTATTCGTCTCTATTCGTGGTCCCGGCCCAGGAGATTAGTAGTCAGGCATGCCGCCGCCACCCGGAGGTCCTGCGGGCGCCTTGTCGGGCTCGGGCTTCTCGGCGACGAGGGCCTCGGTGGTGAGGAGCATGCTGGCAATGGAGGCCGCGTTCTCCAGCGCGGAGCGGACGACCTTGGCGGGATCCACGATCCTCGCCTTCACCATGTCCTCTATCTCCTCCGTGACGGCGTTGAAGCCCATGCCGGGCTTCTCGGCCTTGACCTGCGCGACGATCACCGATCCTTCGTGGCCGGCGTTGTTGGCGATGGTGCGGACGGGCTCTTCGAGTGCCCGCCGCACGATGTCGACGCCGATCTTCTCATCGCCGCGGACATCTCGGCGCACCTTGTCGAGGACGTGGGCGACGTTGAGGTAAGTGACGCCGCCGCCGGGAACGGCCCCTTCCTCGACGCCGGCGCGCGCTGCGGAAAGGGCATCCTCGAAGCGGTGCTTCTTCTCTTTGAGTTCGGTCTCGGTGGCGGCGCCAACCTTGATGATAGCGACGCCGCCGGCGAGCTTGGCGAGGCGCTCCTGGAGCTTCTCGCGGTCGTAGGAGGAGTCCGTGTCATCGATCTGGCGCCTGATCTGCTCCATCCGCCCTTGGATGGTGCTGTGGCTGCCGGCGCCCTCGATGAGGGTGGTCTCGTCCTTGGTGATGATGACCTTCTTCGCACTGCCCAGCTCGTCGAGAGTGATGTTCTCCAGCTTCATGCCGAGGTCCTTGGAGAGGAAGGTGCCCTTGGTGAGGACAGCGATATCCTCCATCATGGCCTTGCGGCGGTCGCCGAATCCCGGGGCCTGGACCGCGGCTGCGTTGAAGGTGCCGCGGATCTTGTTGACGACCAGGGTGGCGAGCGCCTCTCCCTCGACGTCCTCGGAGATGATGACGAGAGGTCGCCGGGCGGCTGCGACCTTCTCGAGCAAAGGCAGGAGGTCAGCGACAGCGCTGATCTTATCCTCCTGGATGAGGATGTAGGGATCCTCGAGTACGGCCTCCATGCGCTCTGGGTCGCTCACGAAGTAGGGGGAGATGTAGCCCTTATCGAACTGCATCCCCTCAACCACGTCAACAGTCGTGTCGGTGCCCTTGGACTCCTCGACAGTGATGACGCCTTCCTTGCCGACCTTGTCCATGGCGTTGGCTACGTAGCGGCCGAGCTCAGGGTCATTGCCGGCGATGGCGGCGAGGCTCTCGATGGCCTCCTTGGTATCCACCGGCTTGGCGACCTTCTTGATCTCGGCGACGATGGCCTCTACGGATTTCTCGATGCCGCGCTTGAGCAGCATCGGATTGGCGCCGGCCGCGACGTTCTTCATTCCTGTTTCGATGATGGCCTCGGCGAGCACGGTAGCGGTGGTGGTGCCGTCGCCGGCCACGTCGTTGGTCTTGCTGGCCACCTCGCGGACGAGCTGGGCGCCCATGTTCTCATAGGGATCGTCGAGCTCGATTTCCTTGGCGACCGTGACCCCATCCTTGGTGATGGTGGGGGATCCCCATTTCTTACTGAGGACGACGTTGCGGCCCTTGGGGCCAAGCGTGGCCTTGACGGCTGCCGCGACGGCTTCGACTCCACGCTGCAGCGCACGCCGCGCCTCCTCACTGTAGCACAGCATCTTGGCAGCCATGCGTTTCCTCCCTTCTAGAGTTCGTTAGCTGTGGACGGCCCGTTCAGGCCTGCTACTTCTTCTTGCTCTTCTTCTTCTTCGCATCGGGGTTGATGGCCAGCACGGAGCCTTCGTCGAGGATGACGTAGTCGTCGTCCCCGATAGTGATCTCGGTACCGCCGTACTCGGAGTAGAGGACGACATCGCCGACTGAGATCTCCATCGGCGCACGCTGACCGTTCTCCAGCATCTTGCCGGGACCCGCGGCCAGCACCTCTCCCTCCCTCGGCCTCTTCCTGGCACTATCCGGAAGGACTATGCCTCCCTTGGTGACCTCTTCCTCCTCGCCGGGTTTGACGACAATACGATCCCCAAGCGGTTGGAGCATAACATCACCTCCTAAGCGTGATGGTCTATGCTGAAGGGCCGGCACCACGGTTGCGGCTCGCAGGGCCAGCCTCTATCGCATTCCTCGTATAGAACTGGTAGGGCGGCCGAACAGGCTAGGACGTACGGCGGCGAACAGCGTCGGCGCACTCTCCGAACAAGACGGCGGCAGGCG
>JAUVSA010000141.1 GCA_030597345.1 Bacillota bacterium | reverse complement strand
CGCTGAGCGCGGCGCGAAGGGCCTCGGTCCTGACCCGGCGGGAGACGCGCTGGCGGTAGGAGCGCATCCTCGGGCCAGCGGCGACGCCGCCGCCTTCCCGATTGGGAGCTTTAGCGTTGCCGACTCGAGCGCGACCGGTTCCCTTCTGACGCCAGAGCTTGCGGGTGCTTCCGGCCACCTCGCCGCGGGTCTTGGTGTGAGCGGTACCCTGTCGAGCGGCGGCCAATTGGGCCAGCACGACCTGGTGAAGGACCGTTTCGTTGGGAACGGCGCCGAACACGTCGCTGGAGACCTCCAGCTCTCCTGTTTGCGACCCGGCAGTATCGTAGACGGGAAGAGTCGGCATAGCTACTCGTCTTCCTCAGGCTGCGCGGGCCTGGGTCCGGCTGTCCCGGCCCGGAAGACCAGGAGCAATCCGCCGTTGGGACCGGGTACGGCCCCCTCGACGGCCAGGAGGCCCTTGTCCGCGTCCACCATGTGGACACGGAGGCGCTTGATGGTAGTGCGAGCGTGGCCCATGTGGCCCGGCTTCTTGGTACCCTTGAAGACGCGGGCTCCATCAGTGGCCCCGCCCGAGCCTGGCCGGCGATGCGACATGGAACCGTGGCTGGCAGGCCCGCCGCGGAAGCCGTAGCGCTTATGGACGCCGGCAAATCCCCTGCCTTTCGAGGTGCCGGTCACATCCACGACCTCTCCCACCTCGAACACGTCGGCCCTTATCTGGTCGCCGACTTGGTGCGCGTCGCAGTCGGCAAAGCGAAACTCAACGAGGTGGCGGCAGGGTGGTATTTTCTTGCCTGCTTTCTCTGCCGCTCGTTGGAAATGGCCCAACCGGGGTCGGTTGAGCCGCTTCCCGTCGGGCAGCTCGTCGTAGCCAAGCTGGAGAGCGTCATATCCGTCTCGATCGGCGGACTTGCGCTGGATGACTGTGCAGGGGCCGGCCGAGATGACGGTGACGGGGACCGCCCGCCCGTCCTCAGCGAAGAGCTGGGTCATGCCGACTTTTCGGCCCAGCAGGGCCTTGTGTACTGTCTTCACAGTCGTTGCCTCTAGAGTTTGATCTCGATGTCGACGCCGCCCGGGAGGTCGATGCGCATCAGAGCATTGATGGTCTCCGGGCTGGGCTCAAGGATGTCGATCAGGCGCTTGTGAGTTCGCATTTCGAAATGCTCCATCGACTCCTTGTCGATGAAGGGTGAGCGGATCACGCAGAAGCGATTGATCTCAGTGGGCAGGGGAATGGGCCCCGAGATCCGCGCGCCGGTTCGCCGCGCGGTGTCTACGATGTGGACCGCGGACTGGTCGAGCACCCGGTGATCGAAGGCCTTGAGTCGAATGCGTATACGCTCTCCGGGCCCTCTCCGTTCATTTCTGCGCATGTATTGCTCTCCGAAATGCCATGGCCTGTCTCCAGTTAGCTCGGCCTGCTATTGGACGACCTTAGTGACGACGCCGGCGCCGACGGTTTTGCCGCCCTCCCGAATGGCGAACCGCAGCTCCTCCTCCATCGCAATCGGCTGGATCAGCTCCACCGTCATCGTCACATTGTCTCCAGGCATCACCATCTCCCGGCCCTCCGGAAGCGCTATCATCCCCGTCACATCCGTGGTCCGGAAGTAGAACTGCGGCCGGTAGCCGGTGAAGAAAGCCTTGTGCCGCCCGCCTTCCGCCTGAGACAATACGTATACCTCGCTCTCGAACTTCGTGTGCGGCGGGATGCTGCCGGGCTTCGCCAATACTTGCCCCCGCTCCACTTCCGTGCGCTCCACCCCCCGCAGCAACACCCCTATGTTGTCCCCCGCCTGCCCCTGGTCCAAAAGCTTCCGGAACATCTCCACCCCCGTCGCCACCGTCGTGCGCGGCTCCCCATGCAGCCCCACGATCTCTACATTGTCCCCTACCGTCACCACCCCACGCTCCACTCTCCCGGTAACCACCGTCCCCCGACCCGTGATCGTGAACACGTCCTCGATCGCCATCAGGAACGGCTGGTCGATCGCCCGCTCCGGCGTCGGTATGTACTCGTCGATCGCATCCAGAAGCTTCCAGATCGACCCGCACCACTCGCACTCCCGCTTCCCACACCCGCACTCCAGCGCCTTGGTGGCACTGCCCGACACTACCGGGATATCGTCGCCGGGAAACTCGTACTTGCTCAATAGATCCCTCACCTCCATCTCCACCAGCTCCAACAGCTCCGGATCGTCCAGCATGTCCACCTTGTTGAGAAACACCACGATCGAAGGCACGTTCACCTGGCGGGCCAATAGAATGTGCTCCCGGGTCTGGGGCATCGGCCCGTCGGCCGCCGACACCACCAGTATCGCACCATCCATCTGGGCTGCCCCCGTGATCATGTTCTTGATGTAGTCCGCATGCCCGGGGCAGTCTACGTGCGCATAGTGGCGCTTCTCCGTCTCATACTCCGCATGGAAGATCTGGATGGTCAGCCCCCGCTCCTTTTCCTCCGGAGCCGAGTCGATCTGCTCGTAAGCCAGCTCTTCGGCCATCCCCTGCTGGGCCAATACGTGCGTCATCGCCGACGTCAGCGTCGTCTTGCCGTGGTCCACGTGCCCGATCGTCCCTACGTTTACGTGCGGCTTCGTTCGCTCAAACTTCGCCTTGCCCATCGTCTCTTTCCCCCTGTCGGGTTGTTCTCTCCGTCAGGCCACTGCGACCGTGCTGCCGCCCGGGATGAGGTCGCGAGCGACGTCTTCAGGGACCTGCGCGTAGTGGGATGGCTCCATGGTATAGGTGCCGCGCCCCTGGGTGAGATTGCGGAGCACGGTAGCATATCCGAAGGTGTTTACAAGCGGGATGAGGACTCGAATGATCTCGGTGCCGCCGAGGGAGGCGCTGATGCCGGTAACGTGGGCTCGTCGGCTGTTGAGGTCGGCCAGAACGTCGCCCAGGCGCTCCCCGGCACAGACGACCTCCGCGAGCATAATCGGCTCCAGGAGCACCGGTTCCGCCTTCTGGAGCGCCTCGCGGAGTGCCCTCGAGGCGGCCATCTTAAATGCCATCTCGGAGGAATCCACCTCGTGGGCCTTGCCGCCGAGCAGAGCCGCCTCGAGATCAACCACGGGGTAGCCGCCGAGGAGGCCGCTCTGACAGGCCTCTCTGACACCGGCCTCGACTGCAGATATGAACTCTCGGGGGACGGAGCCGCCCTTAGTGGCGTCGAGGAAGCTGAGGCCGGCGCCGGCCTGGCGGGGGGAGAGCCGGATGGTGACTTGTGCGTACTGTCCGCGGCCGCCGGTCTGGCGGATATGGCTTGCTTGGACGACGGCTTCTGCGCGGATGGTCTCCCGGTAGGCGACCTGGGGACGGCCGACCCGGGCGGCGACGTTGAATTCGCGGCGCAGGCGGTCGGTCACGATTTCCAGGTGGAGCTCCCCCATTCCGGAAACGATCATCTGGCCGCTGTCCGGGTCGGTATGGAAGCGGAAGGTGGGGTCCTCGCCGGAGAGGGCAGTGAGGGATTCGACGAGCTTCACCTCTTCGGTCCGGGTTTCGGGCTCGAGTGAGACGGAGATGACGGGATCGGGGAACTGGATGCTCTCCAGGAGAATGGGGGTACGCTCTTCACAGATCGTGTCTCCCGTGGTGGTCTGGTCGAGGCCGACGGCGGCGACGATGTCGCCGGTGAGAGCTTCCTGGAGGTGCTCGCGACGGTTCGCGTGCATACGCAATAGGCGGGTGACGCGCTGGGAGACCTGTTTGGTGGAGTTGTACACCTTGGCCCCTCTGGCGAGGCTGCCCGAGTAGATCCTGAGGTACACGAGCTGTCCGACGTTGCGGTCGGCTGCGACTTTGAAGGCCAGGGCGGCCAGGGGTCCCTCGTCAGCCGCTTGCATGGTGATGGCGTCGCCGGTGTCGGGATGGCGGCCCTGGACCGAAGGGACATCGAGGGGGGAGGGGAGGTAATCGACGATGGCATCGAGGAGGGGTTGGACGGCCTTGTTTCGGTAGGAGGCGCCGCAGAGCACGGGCACCATCTGGTAGCGGAGCGTGCCCCGCCGCAGCCCCAGGCGAATCTCCTCTTCCGTCAGTTCCTCGCCGCTGAGATACTTGTGCATTAGGCCTTCGTCGGTCTCGGCTGCCGCCTCGAGCAAGGCTTCTCGGAACCGAGAAACAAGCGGCAGACTCTCCTCGGGGATGGGCTCCTCGCGGAACTCACGCCCCTCCTCGTCGAGATACACAACAGCCTTGAGCCGGATGAGGTCGATGACGCCGCGGAAGTCGGCTTCCTGGCCGAGGGGGAGCTGGACGGCGACGGCGCGGCAGCCGAGGCGCTCGCGCATGGCATGGAGGACGCTGTGGAACTCGGCTCCGGTCCGGTCCATCTTGTTTACGTAGGCGATGCGGGGGACGCCGTACTTGTTGGCCTGGCGCCAAACCGTCTCGGACTGGGGCTGAACGCCACCCACGGCGCAGAAGAGGGCGACTACGCCATCGAGGACGCGGAGGGAGCGCTCTACCTCGACGGTGAAGTCGACATGGCCCGGGGTGTCGATGATGTTGATGCGGTGATCGCGCCAGAAGCAGGTGGTGGCGGCAGCGGTAATGGTGATGCCGCGCTCCTGCTCCTGGGCCATCCAGTCCATGGTGGCGGCCCCGGCATCCACCTCGCCCATCCGGTGGACGCGACCTGTATAGAACAGGATGCGCTCGGTGGTGGTGGTCTTGCCGGCATCGATATGCGCAGCAATACCAATATTACGCGTCTTGTCGAGCGAAAACTCGCGCGCCATAGGTCATCGACTTCTTTAGTGGTGGCGGCTCGGAAGCCGGCAGAGCCGTAATGGCTGCCCACTCGGGGCCCACCTTCGTGATTTGCGCAGGAGAACCCCGGTCGTCAATGGCCTACGGTTCCCTGCCACCCGCCCAGAGGGGCGGGTGCTTCCGGATCACCACCTATAATGAGCGAATGCCCGGTTGGCTTCCGCCATCCTGTGGGTATCCTCTCGCTTCTTTACTGAAGCTCCCTGTCCTGAAGCGGCATCCATCATCTCGGCCGCCCGTTTCTCCTGCATGGTGTGCCCGGGGCGGGCGCGGGCGTTGGTCACAAGCCAGCGGAGCCCCAGCGTAAGCTTGCGCGTGGGACGGACTTCCATGGGCACCTGGTAGGTCGCGCCCCCTACCCGCCTGGGTTTCACTTCGAGCGAAGGCATAATGTGGCGGAGGGCCTGCTCGTAGACCTCGAGCGGGTCCTTGCCGGCGCGGGAGGCGACTTGCTCCAGCGCGCCGTAGACTATCCGCTCGGCCACGCTCTTTTTGCCCCGGCGCATGACCTGGCTGATGAGCCGGGAAATGAGACGACTTCCGTAGACAGCATCCGGCCGCGTTATGCGGCGCGCGACCGGTCCCTTCCTCGGCATCTGTTCTCCCAGTCCTCTAGGGTGGTCTTTTCCTAAACAGCAGAGATGGCGGAGTTCTTCCGCTGTCTACTGCTTTGGTTTCTTGGTCCCGTAGCGCGAGCGGGCATTTCTGCGGTTTTCCACGCCGGCCGTGTCGAGAACTCCGCGGACGATGTGATAGCGGATGCCCGGCAAGTCCTTGACCCGTCCGCCCCGCACCAGGACCACGGAGTGCTCCTGGAGGTTGTGGCCCTCGCCCGGGATATAGGCCAGCACCTCAATGCGGTTGCTGAGGCGAACGCGGGCTATCTTGCGAAGCGCGGAGTTGGGCTTCTTCGGCGTGGTGGTGTAAACCCGAGTACACACGCCGCGCTTGAACGGCCCCGCCGCCTTGCGGTATCGGCGGTGGGAGGCATTGAACTGCCAGCCAAGGGCCCAGCGGACCGTCGGCGTCGCCTCGACTCGCTTGCGCTTTCGTCCTTTTCGCACTAACTGGCTAGTAGTTGGCATGATTCCGCTTCCGCTTAGCAGTCACGCGCCTCCGGCGGAGCGGCATAGCTGGGGCTCACGCCAGAGGCGGCAAGGTAGGAGTCTAGCAGAAACAGTAGGCGTTGTCAACACATG